>JBJMLY010000365.1:0-18977 GCA_045805025.1 Cytophagaceae bacterium
AAATCGGCCTACCTGCTGAAGTTTATGCGGGAAAAGCAATTGTCCGACACCAAGATCATGGAAGAGCTGGGTGTTAACACGAACGCCTATTACACCCTGCGTTCCAGGCTGAACCAGAAGATTGAAGAGCATCTGCTGCAGGAAATGGAGAGCCCAAGAACAACCCTGCTGAAGAAAGTAGCGACCATCAATGAAATCCTTTTTACCAAGAAAAAAGCCATCGCCATCGCCACGCTTCGCAAGCTGGAAAAGGAATTGCTGGACTATGATCTTTCCAACGAGCTGACGGTCGTCTATAAGACCCTGAAAAAGCTGCATATCAATTCGCCCGATCACTTTAATTATTCCCAGCTTTACAACAGACACGTTGCCTATATGCTGGCGATCGATAAAGCGGAAGATCTTTTAGCTGAATATTTTAAAAAATACGGCAATTACCTGATTACGTTCGACGAAACAGAGAAACTCGGACTTACCCTTCTGAAGAAAGAGGTCGAAAATGTTTCCAATTTATACCAGTCGCACCGGCTTTATGTATACCAGAGCTGCATCAATATTTTTCACCGGCTTTTTGTCGAGCCCAACATTGTAAAGGAAGACGAGGAACCGATCGAGGCAATCATTCAAAGGGTAGAACAGATTTTCGAACAATACCACCTCGACTCTATCTATTACCACCTGAAGCTTGTATTCGATTACCTTAAAATGGAATACTATACCTTCAGCGGCAACACCAGAAAAGCCGATAAATATTATGAAGACCTGGCAGATCTTTTTCCAACCTTACTAACCAACTATAACCTTTATACCTTCAGCCCTCAGCTGCTGATCACGAACCTGGAAAGGAATATCAAGCTGGGCAAGGAGACCTCCATGTATGAGGAAAATAAGCTGATCTTCGAAGATTTTGAAATTGACAAGAACAACACTCCTTTATATATCATCTATACCACCTACAGAGCGCTTGGATGTTACTATGCCGACAAATATGATGAAGCGGCCAAATGGGTGAATAATCAACTGAACGACCTGAGCCTGAAAAAGCTTCCGTTCACCCAGATGGAAATCAAGATCTTCCTGGCCATGCAGTATTGCTTAATGCGCGATTACGATTTATTCAATCAGCTCATCAACAGCATTCAGAGACAGATCCGTTTAATGGGAAAAGTAGATTGCACCCACATCATCGTATTTACTAAACTGCTGAAGACTTCTCTGAACGATATCAAGAAAAGTAAGCCTGCCAAAATCCAGGAACACATTCAAAGGCTGGCCAGGGTAATGCCCGGACACTTCTCTCCTTTGAAATACCTTAAATACGACGAAGATTTTATTAACAGGCTATCCTGATTTTCTGTATCAGGACTAAAGCTTCTTGAGGTTTTCCTGGGTAAGAGGCTTGTTGATGTATTTCAGAACAAACTGATTCTTTTTTGCCCTGTTCATATCCTGAGGATTCAGTGAAGAGGTAAGCATCACCACTTTACATTGCTTTTTGATACTTTCGGAAAGTCTTTCAAATTCATCCAGGAATTGAAATCCATCCATCAATGGCATATCAATATCAAGAAAAATAATTTCGGGCAGATATAGATCCACCGGCCCCTTCGCCAGCTTCTCAATATTTTTTAAGAATTCTATTGCGCTCTTGGCGCCAGAATGTATAAAAATATGTTCGCAGATATTGGAAGCTTCGATCATCTTCTGGTTGATAAGATTATCGATTTCGTTATCGTCCACTAACATCACAGCATAATATTTCTTGCCGGCATTCGTCATAGAGTTCCTTTTTTCTGTGCTAATATATGCTTTTACCCTGCTATTCTCCAATCTCAAAGGTCAAATTTTATTCCCTGGGCCAAGGGCAACTGACGGCTGAAATTAATCGTATTGGTCTGCCGCCTCATATATACCTTCCACGCATCCGAACCCGATTCCCTGCCTCCTCCTGTTTCCTTTTCTCCTCCGAAAGCCCCGCCAATCTCCGCTCCTGAAGTTCCTATGTTCACATTGGCAATTCCACAATCAGAACCCCAATGCGCTAAAAATGTTTCTGTCTCCTCCAGATTATCAGAAAATATGGCGGAAGACAACCCCTGCTTCACATCGTTCTGTATTTGTATCGCGTTCGTCACGTCTCCTTTATACTTCATCAGATAAAGAATAGGAGCAAACGTTTCCTCCCGAACGGTCTCGTATTCTCCGGATGCCTCTACGATGGCCGGACTCACATAATTTCCTCCTCCCTTTTTCAGCACAGTTCCTCCCACGATTAATCTGCCTCCTTCCTGCTGCACCTTTTTCAATGCCTGTACAAAACCCTGTACCGCATCTTTATCGATCAGAGGCCCGACCAGGGTTTTAGCATCAAAAGGATCGCCCACCGGTAAATCGCCGTAAATCCGCACAAGACGATCTCTCACTTTATTATATACTTTCTCATGCACGATCAGCCGGCGTGTGCTCGTGCATCGTTGTCCGCACGTTCCCACGGACCCGAACACCACTGCTCTGATGGCAATATCCATATTCGCATTTTCCGTAATGATGATGGCATTGTTGCCTCCCAGTTCCAGCAGTGCTTTTCCCAGTCTGGCCCCTACTACTTCCCCGACCTTTTTACCCATTCTTGTCGAGCCTGTGGCCGAAACCAGAGGGATACGTGTGTCAGCGGCCATGAGAGCGCCGATGGATGAATCACCGATCACATAGCTGAATATACCTTCGGGTAAATTATTTTTTTTCAGCACCTCCTGAATGATTTTCTGACAGGCGACTGCCGTGAGCGGTGTTTTTTCCGAAGGCTTCCAGATGCATACATCTCCGCAAACTGCGGCCAGCATGGCATTCCACGACCATACTGCTACCGGAAAATTAAAGGCCGAAATAATTCCTACCACTCCCAGCGGGTGATATTGTTCATACATCCTGTGCCCGGGACGCTCGGAATGCATGCTCAGTCCATAGAGCTGCCTCGAAAGTCCTACGGCAAAATCGCAGATGTCGATCATCTCCTGTACCTCGCCCAAACCTTCCTGAAGGATCTTGCCGGTTTCCCAGGTCACCAGCCTTCCAAGAGGCTCTTTATATTCACGAAGCTTATCCCCGATCTGCCTGACGATCTCTCCTCGTTTCGGAGCAGGTACCGCACGCCAGGTTTCAAAAGCTGCCTGGGCCTGTTTTACCACCCTCGCATAGTCTTTTTCATCGGCAAACTCCACAGAAGCCACCAGCTTCCCGTTCACAGGTGAATAGATATCGCGGATGTTCTTATTTTTTTTCTTCGCGAATTGCTGCCCCGTACTCCAGGATGGATTCACCGATTCCAGTCCGAGCGTGGCAAGAAGTTTCGTTATTTTCTGATCTGTCGGTTTCGCTGTCTTCATACAAACTGCATTTTGATTAAAGATAATCCTTGTTGCGGATGATTTTCAATTACTTCCAATAAAAAAAGCGCTTTAGGGTAACTAAAGCGCTTTTACAATGTTCAGATTAACTTACCAGCCTATGGCATAGTATGCTTTTTGTCCGTTCGGATAAACGCCTTCAATCAGCAATCCTCCGGTCCTGTTACCATCCAGAATCTGTTCTATGTCTGCCGCATCTTTCACAGGGTTTTTATCCACGGATGTAATGATAAAACCTTCCCGGATGCCAGCTTCCTTAAGCTTGCCTTCTCCCACTTTCATAACCTTTGCTCCTCCGCCGATCTCCATTTTCTGAGCTTCCTCTTTGCTGATGGTTTTTATTTCAGCGCCGAGTATTTGTTTGACTGCCACATCATCTTTCTTTACGATGCCGGTATCGCCCATTTTATTCTTCAGAACAGCCTGCGCTTCATACGCTTTTCCGCCGCGAAGATAGTTCACCTTGATTTTATCGCCAGGTCTGAACCTGGCTACATTTTCCTGAAGTTCGGAAGCAGAATTAACCACGATCCCGTTGATCTGGGTAATTACATCCCCTTCTTTAAGTCCGGCTTTATCGGCTGCGCTTCCGGGATTCACGCCAGCTACATAGACGCCACTGTATTCTTTGAACCCTTTTTCCTTTGCCATTTTAGCATTAATATCCAGGATTGTTACTCCCAGCAGGGCTCTCTGAACCTGACCATACTTCAGAAGGTCATCCATGACCTTTTTGACCAGCTGCACTGGTACTGCAAATGAATAGCCTGCAAAGCTGCCTGTCGGCGTGGCAATGGCTGTATTGATGCCGATCAGCTCACCTTTCAGGTTAACCAGGGCGCCTCCGCTGTTACCTGGATTTACCGCCGCATCAGTCTGGATAAATGATTCAATGGCCATATTATCCTTGTCCCGCAGAATATTGATATTTCTGCCCTTGGCGCTGACAATCCCGGCTGTAACGGTGGACGTAAGGTTGAATGGATTTCCAACCGCCAGTACCCATTCCCCGACTCTTACCTGATCGGAATTTCCGTATTGCACAAAAGGAAGTCCGGTTTCATCAATTTTAAGAAGAGCCAGGTCTGTGGTTGGATCTATGCCGATAAGGTTGGCCTGATAGCTTCTCTTATCGTTCAGCACCACTTCAATCTTGTCGGCTTTGTCGATCACGTGGTTATTGGTTACAATATATCCGTCCTGCGTAAGAATCACGCCTGAACCTGAAGCTTCCTGCGGACCAGCATCTGGCCCGCCGCGATCATCCGGGAAGGAATATCCGTCGCCGAAGTAATCCTTGAGCATATCGTCGAAAGGACTTTTCTGATACTGCCTGCGCGAAGCCGTAGGCTGCACTTCGTATAATGTTTTGATATGCACCACTGCCGGACGAACCGCATCGGCTGCATAGATAAAATTCATACCCTGCGGCACCACCACCGTGGAGTCGGAGGCATACTTTGAAAAACGCACCTGCTGGCTTTTCTCAATGCTCTGGTACGTCCTCTCATCTATAAAAAATTTGTACCCGGCCAACGATAAAAGGCCGCCCAGAAATGACGCCAGTAAGACCACCAGCGTGAGTTTTTTCATATTCATAGTTTTTCTCCTTCGAGTTACTGATTAAAAGTAATTATAATTTTTATGCTTTATCGTAAAACAAAAAATGAACGCAAAAGAATTCAAAAAATTATAAGAAAAAGAAAGATTCCATCCGCCTTACGACGAGATGGAATCAACCTTAAACCCTAAACATTATTATTTGATCTGAATTGTAGCCTTATAGTTTTTCTTTTCATCCTTTGGTATCAGAACCTTCAGGATGCCATCCTTATACTCCGCTTCGATTCCTTCAGATGCAGCATCTTCGGGCAGATAAAACGATCTGTAGAATGAACCGTACTGTGTCTCCACCGAATGATACTTTTTGCTCTTATCTTCGTGGACAAATTTTCTTTCTCCGCTGATGCTGAGCTTTCCATCCTGAAGATCAATGTTAATGTCTTCTTTATTCATTCCGGGTAAGGCAGCACTTACCTCGTATGATTTTTCATTTTCCACCACATCGACGCTTGGCAGAAACTTATTGACTTTAGCAGTTTTGGAAACTGCGTCGCTGAAGAAATTGTCCAGCAGATCTGAGAATGTTCTTGGAACAAACTCTTTCACATCGGCATGATTATTTTTAACAAGTGTCATAGTTAAACCCTCCTTTTAAGATTTTTTTAAATTCTGAATACACTATAGGAAAATCTGTGCCACCCGTAGTTTCACCTTATTTTAATGCCATTGTGTCTTATTTTTGTGATTTTAAGAAAAATAAAGCAGTCATAATGTCCTGTTTCATAAGGAACCAAGAATCCAATACAAGTAGTTATAGTCTAAAAGCAGGAACTATGGAGAGTTTCTTTTATCATCTTATTAATGACAGCAACAATACGATTACCTGGCAGATAATGTCAGTAAGAGGTGTAATCGTCTTCCTTTTTGCCATTCTTCTGATCAAGGTCGGAGGCAAAAGAATTTTCGGCAAGCAGACCAGCATTGATATTATTATCGGCATCACGATGGGTGCTATTCTGGGAAAGTCGGTAACCGGGAGCGCTCCTTTTATACCAGGCCTTATCACCTGTACGGTGATGGCCCTTATGCACAGAGTCCTCGCCATTGTCTCATTTCACAGCGCCTTTATTGGAAAAATTATTAAAGGCGAAGAAAATCTCCTGGTAGAGAATGGCATTCTGAATAAGACGGAAATGAAAAGAACCAACCTCAGCGAAAACGATATTCATGAAGCCATGAGACTACAGGGTATGGATGACATCAAAAAAATAAAAAAAGCTTTTCTGGAAAGGAGCGGTAAGATAAGCATAGTTCAGACCACAGAATAGCCGAAGAAGACTCCTTATACTTAGCGTATAAAAACTGATTTTTCCTGTCTTATACAACTATTTCCATATTACTCACTTTTAGAGACAAGTAATTCATTTTAAAATTCTATGAAGTCATTTGCTCTAACGGTATTTTTGCTGTTTTCACTTTCTCTTGCCAATGCCCAGACCAAAGTGAAAAAGTCTCTCAAAATCCCCATACTGTCTGAGGCTCAGGTTTCATCTGCCGACAGCGTTATTCCTTCCATGCTGATTTCTGTCACCCCCACCGAGCTTTTTCTGGGAAATTGTCAGCTGAATTATGAGTACTTTCTGAAAAATAATAACAGCCTGGAATTTCAGGCAGCCCTCAAGCTACCTCTGGGTGGTGAGAAAATTCCCACATTTTCGCTGCTTGGATTCAGCGACAGGTACGGACTGGAATTCATGGCTTCGGAAGGGTATACGTTCAATGCCAATTACAAAATTGACATTGGGGGAAAATTTCGCAGATATTTGTCCATAGGAGGTTTCTACCGCTATTGGTGGTATGACCACAAACTTCTGGATCTCTCACCCCATGGAGCCAATGTGCATTCTAAATTATACTGGCAGTCCGCCACACATAACGTGGGCGGACTTAACGTGATCATCGGCAAACAATACTTTGTCAGCGGAGCATTCTTTATAGATCTGTTCCTGGGAGCGGGAATACGAATCAATCACACGCATGAAGAACTATTCAGCAAGTATATCCATGGCGCCTGGCAATTCTACGAGCCACCGAAGCTATACGACTATTCTTCTCTTCAACCCTCCATTCAGCTGGGAATTAAAACCGGGTTTTACTGCAGAAAGCGTTAATCTACCACCACATACGCTTCAATGGATTCTGAGCGAGCAGGGTCATGTGGCTGTCCAACATGTAGCCGTTGACCGGATCATCGGTCAGCCTCACAAAATACTGCTGCTCCTGCCGGGGCTTATCAGCATCAAGGACAAAAAGAGTGGCGTTACGGTCATTCTCAAAACCTCTTTCCGTATTGAGCATACCTGAAGTATTTTCGCTGAGATCTTTGCCAAGGTATATCTTATTCATTACGTACGTCTGATAATCGGCACTGATCCTGATCGTGGTCTGAATGCCCTCGCAGCCGTTACATGGAAGCACGCCGCTGTATATGCAGGCGTACGTGCTATCTGCTTTATGCGATTGTACAATGGTATGCTGAGATATAATGTCCCCCTCCTCCTGCTTTTCAGCACATGAAACCAGAAAGGCGGCAAAACATACAAAGGGCCAGTAATAAAGTTTCATAGTGAATCTCATTTGATCCAGGAAATGCAAATATGCTGCCAGTATCTTTCGGTATAGCCTAACTAAAACCGATTTTGTATCTTTAGGTTGTGAAATGCCTGCTATACATCGTATTCGTTTTCAGCGCTCTTTCAGTCTTCGGGCAAGTCGATGAGCTGAAAGGAAAAATTACTGACCAGCGTTCAGGCCAGCCGGTTCAAGGAACTATTGTATTTTTCTCCTTTCACGATGATACCCTGATAAGCGTTACCAGCGATACAGGCGGCTTCTATTCGGCCAGAGTGCAAGAATTACCGGCACTGGCCCAGGTGCATTCTCCAGGATATGCGTTCTACGAACAGGTATTCGAGATAAAACCTCCCTCCACAGATGATGTACATATTATCATTAATTTTCAGCTAGCCCGTCTCACCTGCATTGGTGGCAATGTATTTATAATTCCTAATCCGGTTTTTTCTTTAAATTCTTCCGCACCCAGCAAAGAAAGCTTGGTGACTATTGAAAAAATGAGTGAGGCGTTGAAAGAAAATACCGGGCTGACTCTGCAAATCACAGGCTATGCCGACAGCCATGAAAGATCTGCTTCGAAACTCGCTCGGAAAAGAGCGGAGACGATTTATGGGATGATCCTGCAGAAAGTCCCGGCTGCAAAACTAAAAAAATCATCACGAGTAATGACGGGCAAAAGCGAAGAAGAACGTATAAAAAACAGAAAGGCTGAATTTGAGATCCTCCAAGATCAGCCAGAGCAAAAATGACAGAGAAAACTTCAGACCTGAACTCCAGCGATGCCTGGCTGATGTTATCCATTTCAGAAATTTCCGGCGGCGGCAGCCTTAGAACTATTGTGTCGGTCGGCGATTACATCAACCATTCTATTTTTAATCCGGAAGAAATTGAGGACGGCCTGAAAAGACTTTCGGCCATCGGATATGTCAATATACGCGGTCAAAAAATTTCAAGCTCGGCAAAATTCAGAAAAGCCTGGGATGGAATGAAGAAACCGAAGGGAATGATCCAGCAGCTTTACCTGCTTCAAGAGCACCTGGGAACAAAAACCTATACCAAAGCAAGCCTAAAAGCGGTGCTTCCTAAAATTCCTGACAGAAAAACAATTGAGGGAGCTATTAAAGAGTACCTGAAAGGATGGGAATAGCGCGGATGAAGCGATTACCCGTTGTTTTTATACTTGAAGAATTGCTCTTCGATCCTCTGCCTCCTGAGCCTGATATTCCGGAGCGTTTCTCTTAAAGCCCCGTTCTGTTTAATCAGATAAGACCTTTGTTCTTCCAGAAAACGCTGACGCTCCATAATGACAATCTGATGTTCCAGCGAAAGCGATGGAACAATGGTATGATGAAGAATATGAAAAAATTTAATTTCATCCAGCGGCTTTGCCACCAGTGGATAATTACCAAAACCTTCAAGAATTTTTTTATCCTTTTCAGCAGCCGATACCGAAACTAGGGCAATCGGTATATTTTTAACACCCAGCAGCTCGGAATTCTTCATCTCATGGATGAAATCAAAACCATCCATCACCGGCATGGAGAGATCGGAAAGGATCAAAGCCGGCAGTTTCTGATTAGAAGTGTAAGTGCTTTTTATGTAATTCAGGGCATCTCTTCCATTTTTTCTGGCAATAACCTGACGGGTAAGGCCAAGCTCCTTAATGAGATTCTCATGAAGACGTGTTGACATTTCATCGTCATCTACCAGTAAAACCGAATCAAGCACTTTCATTTTATATTCTTACTTAAAATTCAATCGCAAAAATAACATATGGGAGGCTTTTATAAATTCCCAATACACCTAGAATTATCAACCGTCCTCAGATAAAATTTGTTTGAAGTCTGTTGAAAAAAATCAGGTTTTTGGAAAAACAAAATGTAAAAGGAGCGGTTAGGCCGGCTCCAGGGTTTCGATCTCTTCGCAAGGGATCTGTATCACCTCATCATTCAGGCTGATTGAAATGGCCACGACGGTATTTTTCTTTTCACCTTCAGAAGCCTGACTGCCCCATACCCGGCCAATCAGGACTCCTTTCAAAGAAGATCCCTTATATATTTGAGAAGAAGGTGTATTTTCTTTTAATGTGATTTCTATCTGCTTTCCATAGAGCTGGAGGGATAAGGCTTTAAAATCACATAAGTGTTTCATTTTGTAAAGGTGAAACAATTACTCTAAAACATGAAAAAAATCATAAATTTAAGTTCAAATAAACCCTGTAAAAAAATAAACATTTCTTCGGACTGTAAGTATGCGCAAAACATTTCCTGGCATAAATCGCTTATACTATAAGTAACGTTCAAAGCCATGCAATCCTATCATTCCAGAAGACTGACTGACAAAATAGAAGTAGAGATCCGCTTACATCTTGCCCGGCGCAATATGTTGTTTTATATTTTTACCAGCTTCGGTAAAATTGAGATCCATGAAAAGCTTCAGCAATGGTATAATCTGAGCTGGGAAGAGTTTGTCCATGAATTGGGCCTGGAAGGTATTACTTTCAAAGGTCAGAAAGAGATCAGCTTATGGATGGACACTTTCGAGGAGCAGAAGGAAAAAGTACTGGTCCTGACCAATGAACTGGAGAGGTTCCATGAAATCGAAAAAAGCATATATTAAAAATCTCTGATTTTTAATATATGCAAAAAACCAATAAATAAGTGGCTCTCTGTTTGCTCCCCTATTTTTTAATATCGAATCAACGCCTCAAAGACTCAGGGAAATACACAGGTCAATTAATATATTATTAATTTAAGCCTTGATTGAATCTGATTACACTTCCTGATTTTTTATATTGTTTCGATTTTTACTGGTAACTATTGTTCTATGAAAAAAGCACTTATTTTTCTCACTCTCATCTTTTCCTTACAATCCATTTCAATGGCGCAGGTAACAGAAGGTTTTGAAGATGACTTTACGGACAATACAGGTGCATGGCCTGAGTCCAACAATGAGAACGTTTTTTCCAACGTTGAAAATGGACAGTATATTCTTGAACACAAGAGAAAACAAATGAGCTGGATGTTTTTTAAAAGTGTCTTCGTTAATCCTGATAAAGATTTTTATATAGAATCAAAAATGACCCAGTTAGCCGGTGTTGATGATGATGGGTACGGAATTGTTTTTGGAATGTCTGGCATTCAAAATTATTACAGCTTTGTTGTTTCTTCCGATGGAAGGTGTTTTCTCTACGGTTATAAAAACAATGAATATTTTTCATCCCAGGGATGGACTAAGGGCGATGGAATAAATAAAAAGAAAACGGCCAATGTTCTGGGAATAAAAAAAAACGGGAGCTACGATTTCTTTTTTTGTAAATGGCACACTCATGTTTACGCAGAGCTATCAGAACTTTTTTGGTCTCTCAGTCGGATTTGTTCTGAATCGTAAGATGAAAGTAGCGGTTGATTATATAAAAGTAAAACAGACCAATACCATTAACCTTGTAAAAAATTTAAAAACAAATTATAAAAAAGAAAATCTCGGCAGCCATGTCAATTCACCCTATGAGGAAGTAGGTCCGATCATCACACAAGATGGAAAAACTCTTTATTTCGACCGGGGAAACCATCCCGAAAATACTCCGGGAAATGATAATGATGATATCTGGATTTCTCATAACCAAAATGGGACCTGGGAATTGGCTAAAAATATCGGAAGGCCTTTAAATAACAAGAGCCACAATTTTGTTATTTCAATTAGTCCGGATGAAAACTCCATGCTTGTTAACGGTGTATACAGCCCGGATGGGGAGATATCCACTCCCGGTGTTTCAATCACCCATAGAACTGCGACAGGATGGGATATTCCCAAGAAGGTAGAAATAGAAGATTATTATAGTGATGAAAGCCAGATAAGTTATAATCTTTCAGCGGACAGGAAAACATTGATCATGTCTTTACAAAGAAAAGACACCTATGGCGAAAATGATTTATATGTAAGCTTCCTGAAAGAGAATGATACCTGGACCAGACCTATGAATATGGGAAGCTCATTAAATACCTTAGGGGATGAGTCAACTCCTTACCTGGCAGCGGATGGTGTGACGCTCTATTTTTCTACAAGCGGGAGACCCGGTTATGGAGCCGGCGATATTTTTGTTTGCAAAAGAATGGACAACAGCTGGACTTACTGGAGCGAGCCGCTCAATATGGGGCCTGAGCTTAATACAGATGATTGGGACCTGTATTTTTCTACAACAGCCGATGGAGAATATGGGTATCTCGTGTCAGGCCATCAGAGTATCGGGCATGAAGATATCTTCCGGATCAAACTTGCCGATGAAGTAAAACCGGGGCCTGTGGTAATCATTTACGGAAAGGTTTTAGATAAAGAAACAGGCAAGCCTCTAGAGGCGGAGATTACATACTATAACCTCCATACGAATCAGGAAGTGGGCATTTCCAGAACGAATCCTGTAGACGGAAGTTATAAGATCATTCTTCCCTATGGCGTAGCTTACGGTTTCCATGCAGATAAAAACGGCTATTACCCAGAAAGGTCAAGCATTGATCTGACTGAGATTAAAACCTATACAGAAATTGAAAGGAATCTATTGCTTGCTCCTATTAAAGCAGGCAGTAAAATTGCGCTCAACAATGTGTTTTTTGAGCAAAGCAAGCCGGTATTGCTTCCTTCAAGTTATGCTGAGCTTGACAGACTCGTTCAGATACTTATGGAAAACCCGAGCATTAAAATAGAAATTGATGGACACACAGACAATGTGGGAGATCCGAAGAAAAACCAGAAGCTTTCCGAAGACAGGGTGAAGACAATCAAAAATTATCTTATCAGTAAGGGAGTATCTGCAACCCGGCTTAGCGGCAAAGGATATGGAGGTTCAAAACCCATAGCCAGCAATGCCAAAGAAGAAACCAGGAAGCTTAACAGAAGGGTGGAATTTACTATTGTTAGTATGTAAAAGCTTTCTTCCTGGTATTGCACATACATGTGAATCTGCACTATAGAATATATATAAAGTACATAGCTGAAAATAAAAAGAGCCGGCAATATTTTACCGGCTCTTTGCTCCCTCTGCTGGATCCCGAACTTCTGATTAATCCCGCGCGTGCGGGACTCTAATCAGCTGAGCCAATTCCCCAAATAATTCGCATCCTTCAATCAAACGAATCAAAAAAGCTTTGCTCTTTTGCCTTTTAATAAACTTTTCAATTCTTACAGGCTTAGCTTCTACATCGCCAACTTGGAACAAAGCTTTTATTTCCCAGGGACGATATTTTGAAGTGAAAGTATTTCTGTCGGTTGTGTTATGAGATATTAAACGCTGGCTGTAATCATGAGTATAGCCAACATAATATTTATCAAAGGATGGGCTGTAGAGAATATAAATAAAGTACATAGCTGGTTAAAAAAAAAGGCCGGGATTTTCCCGGCCTTTTTGCTCCCTCTGCTGGACTTGAACCAGCGACCCTCTGATTAACAGTCAGATGCTCTAACCAGCTGAGCTAAGAAGGAGTATTCTTTCCTTTTTTCTTCTAATCCCCTCTGATTAATCCCGCATGTGCGGGACTCTAACCAGCTGAGCTAAGAAGGAGTGTTCCCTTATAAAAGGGACTGCAATATTAGCGGATACAGGCAAATATTGCAAATATATTTGGCAAGATTTACTTCAGGTCGCTAAAAAAGCCACCTTCCGGTGGCTCAATGCTATATGTTTTAAACCTCCGCCCTACTTTTTAGGCATCGTTCCGAATATATAATCCCACAGAGGAGAAGACACCCCGAACACCATTTTATTATCCTTGTAGTGGTGGATTGCATGGTTAATCCACAATTGCTTAAATATGTTTTTTGGCGGGGGATAAGCATGTACAATGTAGTGTACAAAAAGATATCCCGCATAGCCCGTCAGCATTCCTGGCAGGAAGCCGAAAACAGCGGTATCCATCATCAGGTAAAATATGCAGAAGAAAAGGCCTGCCAGGGCCACGCTAAGCAATGGCGGCATAGCCAGCCTGTCTTTGTCCTTAGGGAATTCGTGGTGAATACCATGCATATTGTACTGGATCTTTTTCTTGAGTCCGGAAGTAGGCTGCATGTGAAAAACATAACGATGCAGCAGGTATTCGAAAAGACTAAAAAAAAGTAAGCCTGAAAGGAACAGAAAAGGGACCAGTATCTTATCAAGCGCAGTACGTAAAAAAGCAATATATAGCAGTGCGGCCGATATGCTCAGAAAGATCGTGATCGGTACCGCAATATGCGTACGGGTCAATCTTTCGAGAATTGGATTATCAAAGACCCTTTTGGTTCCACTATGCTTGGGCCTTATCGCATTTAAATCCTGTAGTGTATCCATAGTCAAATTACAAATTTAAATCATTTTTCAGCTTGCTGAACAAGCGCATTAACTTTTCTTGAATTTGCTCAATATTTTCTCGTAAAATTCCACATACCTTGGAAGAACATTGACGATATCAAATTCTTTTGCTCTTTCCAGCGCATTCTTTTTAAATTCCGGCAGATGCGCTTCATCCAATATATACAAGGCATTTTTTACCATATCATCTACGTCACCGACGTTACTCATAAAGCCTGTTTTCCCATGCACATTCAATTCCGGCATACCTCCCGTATTGGTAGAAATCACCGGCACTTCACAGGCCATGGCCTCCAGTGCTGCGAGGCCGAAGCTTTCGCTTTCAGAAGGCATAATAAAAAGGTCCGATACGGACAATACTTCTTCTACTGCGTCAAGCTTTCCTAAAAATCGTATGTCGGCACAGTTCTCGCATTCCCGGCATTTCTGCTCCAGGCCTATACGCTCAGGGCCGTCACCTACCAAAAGCAATTTGGAAGGGATTTGTTTTCTTACCTGCAGGAAAATTTTCAGAACGTCTTCCACCCGCTTCACAGGCCTGAAGTTGGACGTATGGATAAGGAGCTTCTCGCCGTTCGGACAAATCGCCATTTTAAAATGTTCCTTTTTCTGCTTGCTGAAGCGGTTCATGTCGATGAAATTAGGGATCACTTCAATGTCGTTTTTGATCTGGAAATGCTTGTAGGTATCCTTTCTCAGATCTTCCGACACCGCTGTAACTCCATCCGATTCATTGATGCTGAACGTTACCACGGGCTCATAGGAAGAGTCTTTCCCCACCAGCGTAATGTCCGTACCGTGCAAGGTTGTTACGATAGGAATTTCAATTCCTTCCGACCTCAGGATCTGCTTAGCCATATAAGCGGCCGAGGCGTGCGGTATTGCGTAATGTACGTGCAGCAGATCGAGGTTCTCGTATTTTACCACATTCACCATCTTGCTCGCCAATGCGAGCTCGTAGGGTGGGTAAAGAAAAAGCGGATACGTAGGTATACTCACTTCGTGATAAAACAGATTCTCGTTGAAGAAGTCCAGCCTCCACGGCTGGTTATACGTTATAAAATGAATTTTATGGCCTTGCTTGGCCAGAGCCTTTCCCAGCTCTGTGGCCACTACGCCGCTTCCGCCAAAGGTCGGGTAACAAACGATTCCTATTCTCATGGAAAAAATACTTTTAAAAAAATCTAAGGGATTACTTCTTGTTTCTGTAACTCAAAATAGACTGATATATCACATCCGCTACAGACGTTCTTGTTCCGCTTTTAATCAGCTTTGTGTTGCCGGCATCGGTATAAATCCTGTTGGATAGAAAAATATATACCAGATTCTGATCCGGGTCAACCCATGCGGCTGTACCGGTAAAGCCTGTATGACCGTAAGTGGATACGGATGCGTAGTCGGAAGTTGGCCCTCCCCCCGAAGGTTCAGGCTTATCCCAGCCCAGACCTCTCCTGTTCTTGTCAAACTGCTGCTGGGTAAAGAGAGGCAGAGTCTCCGGAATCAGATATCGCTGACCACCGTAGCTTCCTTTCTGCAGATTCATCTGCATCAGTATGGCAAGGTCGTTGGCATTGCTGAAGATTCCGGCATGCCCGGCTACGCCGCCCATCATGGCAGCTCCCGGATCATGCACATTACCACGGATCAATGCTTTCCGGAAGTATTTATCGTCTTCCGTCGGAGCTATCCTTTCGACCGGGAATTTATTCAGTGGTTTATAGGTAAGGATAGGAAGCCCGAGCCTTTCGTATACATTTTGCTCCAGGAATTCATCCATAGGCTGATTGATCTGCCCTTCGACGATTCTCTTCATGATATAAAATCCCAGATCGCTGTAGACATATCCGTATTTCTTTTTCTTCTTCTCCAGCTTCAAAAGATCTGATTCAATCGTCCATTTCCAGAGAGAATCTTCCATGCTCGCAATGGAGTATAAACCGGGAATCACCTCGTTGGGGTGCTGAAGGTCTTTTACCTTGCTATAGTATGCTGAACTAAAACTTCCAGAGCTGTCGATCGTTCTTTTCCAGTGCGGCAGAAAAGGAATAAGGCCTGCTTGGTGGGTAAGAATATCTTTCAGCATCAGGTCCTCCTTATTGGTTCTCTTGAGTTCAGGCAGATAATAAGAAGCTTTCTGATTCAGGTCAATCAGGCCTCTCTCCTGGAGGAACATGACGGCCTGTAGCGTGCCGGCTACTTTGGAAATGGAAGCGATATCGTAAATGGTGCTGTTGGTTACCGGCCGGAGTTTGTCGTAGGTCAGGTAGCCGAATGATTTGTTGTAAACCACCATTCCGTTTTTAGCCACCAGGATCTGACATCCCGGTGTGGCACCGTCGGCAATCGCTTTGTTGGCGATGCTGTCGATACGGCTGAGCACCTTGCTGTCCAGCCCTGCATTTTCAGGAAACCCGTAACGGAGGCGGCTTAATGTTTCAGGGATCAAAGCCCGTGTACCCACTTTCATGGTTGCTGCATCGGCGCTAACCGGCAAGCTACCGGTCGACCTGATGGCGCCGAAAATAAGCTGAGGCACAATTTTCTGGGTGGTCTCGTTGTCTTCGTAAGCGCAGATTAGATTTTTGGAATAGGTGAATAATTTAAGACTGTAAGGATTTCCGAACACAGCCAATATCACCCTTTTCTTCACACTCAGCTTTTCAATGAAACGTTTGGAACTTTCGCTGATCCCGAAATTACTGTAATTGAAGACGCTTGTATTATGAAGACCTACAACCACTACTTCGTAGGGGTTCAGCTGCTGGAGCACTTCAGCATAGGCCGAGTCGGCGGAGTTTTTATTTGGAATCACGAAATGATCGAAAGGAGCGTAATTGCTCAGTCCCTGCTGGAATGGGTTGCCTTTGTCCAGCCCGATGCTCACGGAAGCAAAACTGGTGGTATCAATAATTTTTACCGGCAGGTAATCTTTGTCGTTCTTTACTACCGTCACAGCCTGTTCATAAAGCATCTGCCTGAACGCTTTGGCTTCGGAGTTGTTCAGGTCTTCATAAAGGTTGGGAAGAGCGATCGGTTTGCGATTGTAAAGCCCTGCCCAGTGCTTGGCTACCAGAATTTTTCTTACCCGGCTATCGATCTCTTCCTGCGTGATATCTTTGCTTTTGATGGCCTTTTTAATTTTCTGAATAGCCAGTGGTACGTTTTCTGCATAAAGAAGAATATCATTACCGGCAAGCAGGGCCAGCAGATCTACTTCGCCGGGTTTATAAAAGCTGCTCACCCCTTTCATATTCAGCGCATCGGTAAATGCAAGGCCTTTGAAACCCAGTTCATTTCTGAGCAAGCCTGTTACAACGGCTTTGGAAAGTGTGGTAGCCTTGTTGGGAGTTTTGTCCAGGGCGGGTACATAAAGATGCGCGACCATGACGCTCATGAGACTGTCCTGAATCAAACGGCGGAAAGGATAGAGCTCGATATCATTCAGCCTGTCCATCGGCTGATTGATAACAGGAAGCGTAAGATGTGAGTCCGTTTCGCTATCCCCATGACCTGGAAAATGCTTGGCATTGGCCATGACCTTATTGTCCTGCATGCCTTTCATATAGGCAATGCCCTTATTCGCCACATTCACCTTATCTTCTCCGAATGACCTGACCCCGATAATCGGGTTTGCCGGATTGCTGTTGACGTCGACTACGGGAGCAAAGTTTATGTGCACGCCAAGTCTTTTACACTGGCTGGCGATATCCGCGCCCATGCGGTATATGTATTTGTCGTCGGCGATGGCGCCAAGGGTCATCTGTTTGGGATAGCTCAGGGTGCTGTCAAGTCTCATGCTCAGGCCCCATTCGGCATCCATAGCAATAAACAAGGGCACTTTTGCCTCAGCCTGGTAACGGTTGGTAAGGATAGCCTGACGAACGGGGCCTCCCTGAAAAAAGATAAGTCCACCGATATGATGCTGGCTTACCAGCTGATCAATTTCTTTATAATGGTCTTCGGTTTTATTGGAATAGGCCGCTACCATAAAGAGCTGACCTATTTTTTCATCCTGAGAAAGGCTTCCCAGCACGCTGTCGGCCCATTGCTCACGGGTGGCTGCAAGGCTTAGTGCCTGGGTCTTTTCAGGTTTTTGCTGAAGATCCCCCGGATTGATACTTATGCTGAATGCTGCTAATAGAACACTAAAAAATTTCTGAAGCATTGAACTGTTAAACCCTTTTATTTACAAACAAAATAACAGTGATTTTGTGCTAAAATTCTAAAAATAATTTGAAGCCCATCATTCGTCTTCCAAATATAAATGAATTAAATTTGAAGCCAGCTCAAAATTGCACAGATCTGAGAAAAGTATCGTAAATTAACTCAGGGTTGAATCACATAGGCGTTTTATGTGTTATAAACCCAAAATCAATATTCCCCAAGCTTCCATGCCTGATATTATCCGATTATTGCCCGATTCGCTGGCCAACCAGATTGCTGCAGGGGAGGTTGTTCAAAGGCCTGCCTCCGTGGTGAAGGAGATGCTTGAAAATGCGGTGGACGCTGAATCAACGCACATTGAGCTCATCGTAAAAGAAGCGGGAAAGACCCTCATCCAGGTTATTGACAACGGCAAAGGCATGACGGAACGCGACGCCCGTATGTCTTTCGAGCGGCATGCCACCTCCAAGCTGAGTAAAACGGAAGATCTGTTCTCCATACGCACCTTCGGATTCAGGGGCGAAGCCCTGGCTTCCATCGCCGCAGTAGCACAGGTGGAGATGAAAAGCCGCAAAGAAGATGCGGAACTCGGCACCTGTCTGAAAATCGAAGGTTCCGAAATAAAGCTGCAGGAATCTGTTTCTTGTGAAAAGGGAACCTCCATCTCGGTCAAAAATCTTTTCTTCAACGTGCCGGCGCGCAGGAATTTCCTGAAGTCGAATCCTGTGGAGATGAAACATATCATTGATGAATTTCAGCGTGTAGCACTGGCCTATCCCCATATCAGCTTTGTCCTCTACAACAACGATCTGGAAGTTTTCAACCTGCCGGGCGACAAGCTAAGCAAAAGGATCATTTCCATATTCGGT
>JBJMLY010000366.1:0-1616 GCA_045805025.1 Cytophagaceae bacterium
ACGAAGCACCGTGTGAGGAGTCATTTTTAAAACGAATTTTTCTTCAATCATTTTGTAATAAGCCTGGTTGCATCCAATGCTTTTTCCCACTTCGATGGTATCGCAGTTTAAAAAGCATTCCTTGAGTTCTTCTTTTTCCAGGGCATTGTTGTCTTCCGGAGGGGCTGAACAGGCGGATATGATCAGACTAAGCAGCAGGTATACCGCCGGAAGGCTTGTTATGAAGGGTTTAACAGACGATTTGAACATAGAGCACGGTGAAAGTTTTCGCAATATAATTTATATTTTACTTTTGATTTTTACATTTTCATTTACTTTAATAAATTGTAGGATTAATATTCATCGTAAACTCATTAAACATCCATATTATGAAAGTAACCGTTGTAGGTGCAGGTAACGTAGGCGCAACATGTGCAGATGTGCTGGCATATCGCGAGATCGCAAATGAAATAATTCTACTTGATATCAAGGAAGGTTTTGCAGAAGGCAAGGCGCTGGATATCTGGCAAAAAGCCCCGATCAATTTATACGATTCCAAAACGATCGGTGTCACCAACGATTACAGCAAAACCGCCAATTCAGATGTAGTGGTGGTTACTTCAGGTCTTCCAAGAAAACCCGGTATGACCAGAGATGATCTTATCTCTACGAATGCGGGTATTGTAAAAGCAGTCACTGAAAATGTCATTAAATATTCTCCCAATTGTATACTGATCATCGTTTCCAATCCACTGGATGTGATGACCTATTGCGCTCACCTTAATTCAAAATTCCCGAGAAACAGAGTGCTGGGTATGGCCGGTATCCTGGATACTGCCAGATACAGAGCCTTCCTGGCTGATGAGATCAAATGCTCACCGAAAGATATTCAGGCTATGCTGCTGGGCGGACATGGAGATACCATGGTTCCTCTCCCAAGATATACGACTGTAGCCGGTATTCCGGTAACAGAGCTGGTAGCCAAAGATAAGTTAGATGCCATCATTGAAAGAACTAAAGTAGGAGGAGGAGAGCTGGTGAAACTGATGGGAACATCGGCCTGGTATGCTCCGGGATCTGCTGCTGCGCAAATGGTAGAAGCTATTGTGAGAGACCAGAGAAAGATCGTTCCTGTATGCATCAAGCTGGAGGGCGAATATGGAATCAACGACTGCTACCTGGGAGTTCCTGTAGTGCTTGGAAAGAACGGCGTAGAAAAGGTGATCGAGCTTCAGCTGAACGACGAGGAGAAAGGATTACTTCAGGCTTCCAGAAAAGCAGTGAAAGAAGTAATGTCGGTGCTTGATACGATGCCGGCAAAAGCTTAATTAATCATTTGTCATTAGTCATTAAAAAGAGCAGACTTTTAGTCTGCTCTTTTTTTTAAATAGAGGTCTTTTATTTCGTTAGTACGTACAGTGTTCTTTCCTTATCGGTTAAGGTTTTGTAATGGATCACATCAATTCTTTTCATGTTCAGTTCCTTTCTTAGTTCTTCCATTTCTTTTTCAGAGGGAATATAGCAATCCAATGTGCCATAGCTGCTGTCGAGATGCAGGGTCTGCTCATCGGTATGGGTTGCATAGGTCTGAAAGCCAACTCTGGGTGTATCTACCACGAGTTTGCCTCCGGGATTCA
>JBJMLY010000367.1:0-10866 GCA_045805025.1 Cytophagaceae bacterium
TAAACCAATAAAAATCCCCGCTGACAATATCTTTAGGTCTGTAGAAAATAAAAAAATCAGGCAGC
This sequence comes from Cytophagaceae bacterium, assembly GCA_045805025.1. Classification (GTDB taxonomy): domain Bacteria; phylum Bacteroidota; class Bacteroidia; order Cytophagales; family Cytophagaceae; genus DATMOV01. The sequence goes on from JBJMLY010000367.1 coordinate 66, forward strand.
AGCTTCGCGATGGATTGCTCCGAAGGAAGAATTGATTCCTGGATGTGCTTGGCGTATTTTATGCTATCGGTGACATTTTTGTAGAGATCTTCCAGCTTTCTGTTCTTCTCTTCAATCTCGGCTTTCTGCTTCACCACCTGCTCGGTGCGTTCAATAACCTTTGCTTCGAGAACCCTTTCATTTTCTCTGAGGTCGTCTCGCATCTTCAGCAAAGCCTGGCCCAGCGTGTCCTCATCGCTCAGAGGCTGGTATTCGTGATCGAAATTACCCGAACCGATTTCCTTCGAGAAATTGGTAGTCCGGTTCAGGCCATCCACCAGCCCGTTCAGCGCTACGCTCATATCGCCGATCTCATCGTTTCTTGATTCAATTTCATCCTTCGGGAAGACGCCCCTACCCAGCGAAAGCAGCATATTTCTCAGCTGACCTATCGGTTTTACAATAGACTTGGTAATCAGGAATGCGATCAGCATACCTCCCAAAATCAATATAATCCCTGAAGTGACTACGATAAACTGCAGCACATAAAAAGAAAGGATCATCTCATCGCTCTCTTTATTGGCGCTTAGCTGATGTGCAGCCACCACTTTGGAAAGGTCTTTCAGAATTTTATTGGTAAGCTCATGAACTTCTCCCTCCTCAACCATCGGTCTTACGATGAATATTTTTTCGGCATCATCGTAGCTTTCGAAGGAATTGAGTTCGCTGATGATCATTTTATGGAAGGTAAAGAGCGAATCGATTTCCTTAAAGATCATTTCGATCTGCTTGCGTTCGTCTTCTTTCCAGTAGGTAGCCAGCTCTTCTATCCGGGCTTTCTTAGCCGGATATTGTTTCCCGATCAGGTCCTTGAGTTCAATCTTGTCGGGATGGTCGGGCTTACGCACGATAAAGACCCAGTTGGAAACCAGCATTTTTGATCTCACCACCATAAGGTTGAGATCTTCCAGCACATCCACCGAAGGAGTATAAACTTTGGAGATGGCCGTGTTGATTTTTTCACTGTTCCGAAGGGTGAAAAAAGTAAGGAGGAAATTGACAACGATCAGAAATATAATCAACGAGAAACCAAACCCGATTCTGCGGCCAATGGATAAACGGCTTTTTGGTTTAAATAGGCTCACAGGTTATTTGTCTATAGCGTCAAGTTCGGCTTTGATCTTATTGGAATTCTCCACATCATGAAGACTGAAATAGATACCTGAGAGACCGATCAGTGTCTCTTTATTTTTTGGATTGAGCTGATATGCCTTTTCCATATAAGGCAGCGCTTGTTTGAACAAATCCTTACATTCCTGCTGAATGTCTTCCAGCGCGATCAGATCGGTGTCTAGCGGCAGGGCGTTAATCTTATCGACCGCTTCGTTGTAAAAAAGAAGGCCCATGTTGTAATTCGCTTTCAAATTGTTCGGATCAGCTTTAAGAGCTTCGCGGTAAGCTTCGCGCGCTTTAGTGAAGTATTCAACTCTGTTCGTGGAGTCCTGAAGAACCAGTTTTTCATACGTAATTCCCAGTAAAATCAGGTATTCGATATTTCCCGGATCTTTCTGCAGTTCCTGGTTCAGCATCTTTGAAAGCTCCATATTCTTTCCTGATTCCTGGTAAAGATTCACCAGTATGCGGGCTAACTTTTTATCGTGCGGATACCTCTGAAGACCCTGCGTAAACAGCGTTTCTGCCGTTTTATAATCGCCTTTATTCAGATATGATTTACCCAGGAAATAATAGAGCAGAGGATCGCTGTATTGAAGCTCCATGGCTTTGCTCAGGTATTTGACCGATTTATCATAATTGTGATCCATGTAAGCGGAATAACCGGCATGGAATACAGCCATCGTATCGATAAGCCCTGGATTCAGCTTCGCCTCATACTGCAGGTAGTTTTCAAAGTTATATAAGGCATCCTTATAATGCTCGGAATTCATATCCTTGGCTGCATCGTTGTACATGGTCGAGGCCAGGTACTTCATTCCTTTGCTGCTTTCTTCTCGATACTCAGAATTGCCGAGTTCCATACATTTCGCAAATGCCTGGATGGACTTCATTCTTGCCTCAGAATAATGGTTGCCCGACTCCTGGGCTTTATAGATGTCTTTATAGATGATACCTTTATAGCACCAGGCCTTCGGCTCTTTAACGGTCTCTTCGTGCTGGGTAGCCTGATCGATCGCTGTCTGAGCTTTGCTCAGATCGCCATTCTTATAATCGGTGACAGCCTGATGCAGCACGTGATGCTGCGCCTGCGCTGCGGCAGCCATAAAAATCAGAAGGGTCAATATGTAAACCTTTATCTTCATTTAGTCGATCACAATACCGAGGGATGCCAGATTTGAGCTTACGATCAGGCCCTTTTTGCTGGCATTCGTTTTATTTAATTCAAACTTTTGCTTGTTTTCTATATTCACAAAATTGATCACCGAGCCTTTCCTGGCCAGTCCTTCTTTCTCGGTAACAACCAGCGTACTCATATTTTTAATCTTCTTCAGCACAGGCTCAAGCTCTTCGCTTTTCTCCACAGGAATGAATAGAATATGGCATTTCTGGATGTCGCTAACCGTTGCAAAGGATTTAACTGTGCATTTCTGACTGCCGATCATTTTTGTTTTTGCAAGATTTTCAAGATCCGGAAGCAGAGAGGTGTTTCCAAGCACTCCTATCAGGAAGTCGCCCTGCTTATAATCCGAGGGCCATTCAATATATTTAGTGAAATTATAGATAAATATCACCTTGATTTTAGCGTTAGGATCAGCCGGCGGGGTGCTGCTGCTCAGAAACAAAGCTAAAAAAATAAAAACCTGGCAATATTTTAATCGTGTAAACCTCAAAATTCATCGGTAAGGATGTTATGTAAATATACTAGTTTAAAGACACTAAGTGAAATTTTTTTAATAGGCCGCTGAACGGCTTATCCCTAATTACTGTTTTGTTCGTAGGCTATTAATATATATTTTTACGGGAAATTGAAGATTAAATTACAACACCCATGAACATTGAGATCGAAAAGGCGCAGAAATCAAAGCTAAAAGAAACGGATTTTAATAACCTTGAATTTGGAGCTACCTATTCGGACCATATGTTCATTGCAGACTATAAAAACAATGAATGGGTAAAACCAAGAATTGTTCCGTTTCAGAATTTCTCCATGAGCCCTGCTTCGGCTGTGCTGCATTACGGACAATCGATTTTTGAAGGTCTAAAGGCCTATCACGGAGAAAATCATGAAGTCCTGGTATACCGTCCGCAGGCCCACCAGAAACGGCTGAATGTTTCTGCCAAAAGGTTATGTATGCCGGAAGTCCCTGAAGAGATCTTTATGGAAGGACTTACAGCCTTGCTGAAAATCGATCGTGAATGGATCCCTCCTTACGAAGGCTGCTCACTTTATATAAGACCGCTGCTCTATGCTACCGATGAATTCATCGGAGTGCATCCATCCAACACCTACCGCTTCGTGATCTTCACCTGTCCGGTTTCGGGCTATTACAAAGGCACGGTTAAAGTAAAAGTGGAAACAGAGTTTGTACGCGCAGCTGAAGGAGGCATTGGATTCGCCAAGTCAGGCGGCAACTATGCCTCTTCCCTATACCCGGCTAAACTTGCCGCAGAGCAGGGCTATCAGCAGTTATTATGGACCGATGCCAAAGAACATAAGTATTTCGAGGAATCCGGAACAATGAATGTCATGTTCCAGATCAACGATACGCTCGTCACCCCTCCTCTGCATAGTTCTATTCTGGCAGGCGTTACCCGCGACAGCATTATTACTCTGGCTAAAGACTGGGGCATTAAGATTGAGGAAAGAAAAGTAAGCATTGATGAAGTGATCGCCGCTCATAAAGATGGGTCACTGAAAGATGCATTCGGCACAGGAACCGCTGCGACCATTACTCATATTTCAGTCATCAATTATAAAGGCGAAGATCTTTACCTGCCTGAAAGCTCCAAGAGGGAGATCTCGAACAGACTGGGCAAAACCCTGAATGATATCAAGCTGGGCAAAATGGAAGATAAGCACAAATGGGTGCTGAAGATCAAAGGGTAATTTTGATTAGATAAGATATTTGATTAGACAATTAGTTAATTAAAAACAATGGGATCAGATCCTTGAATAATGAATCTGACCCCATTGTTTTTAATTTTTTTCCAGCAAGGATAAATCTAATTGTCTAATTGTTATTTTATTGCAATACCTTCCACTGCTTCCAGCATTTCCATCTTCACCAGTTCTCCCTTTTTCAATACCGGAATCACATCGTAAACATCCGACTGCAGGCAGAATTCGATGTCTTTAATGATGTTCAGCTTCCTGAGCCTGCGGGCATGCGAAGAGTTGGAAAGGAATTTTGAAAGGTCGCCTTTAGCGGCCTGGTATAAAGTATAAGCCGTCATGGCCGAATCGTTCTCGGAAAAGAATTCGTCCTTCAAGCCTTCTACTATAGCTCCTGCAAATAATGTATCTTCCAGATTTACCTGTCCCTTCCACCCGGCACAAAGCACGAGTATGTCTCTTGATTGCTTTAATAAATAATTGATCACCACTGTTTTATTCAGGAAGGATCCTATGATGATCTGCTCCGCTTTAAGGGACTTGCTGATGGCCTGAGTACCGTTCGTGGTCGTCATCGCCACTGATTTCCCCACCAGGTTTTTATCCATATAGCTGAAAGGAGAATTCCCGATATCAAAGCCATCGGCCATTTTTCCATCCCGCTCAGCGGCGGCAATAAGTCCTTTTGATTTAAGAATGCTGCATTCGTCCAGGCTGGCTACCGGTATGATACTTTTCACTCCGTGGGCAAGTCCTGTTGTCATGCAGGAAGTGGCTCTTAATATATCCACCACCACGACTACTTTGCCCTCTACTCCATAAAGATCAAGCAGAGCCGGCGTCAAACACACTTCAATATTTTTCATAAAAGAGAAATGACGTTATTTTTTATAAAAAGGTAAACTCACGATTTGGGCTTTCAGCGCCTTCTCGCGGATGCGGATAAAAATTTCGGTACCCGCTTTGCTGAACTCTGTTTTCACATATCCCATGCCGATCCCTTTACCAAGAGACGGGGACTGCGTACCCGAAGTAACGCTACCGATTACCTGTCCGGCTGCATCCAGAATCTCATAATGTCCGCGGGGTATTCCGCGATCGATCATTTCAAAGGCTACCAGCTTTTTGCTAACACCCTTTTCTTTCTGGACTTTCAGTGCCTGCGAATTGGTAAAGTCTTTCGTGAATTTGGTAATCCAGCCCAGTCCGGCTTCCAGGGGAGAAGTGGTATCGTCGATATCGTTGCCGTAAAGACAGAATCCCATTTCCAGTCTAAGAGTATCCCGGGCGCCAAGACCGATCGGTTTGATATTATATTCTTTGCCTGCCTCAAATATTTTATTCCAGACTTCCCTGGCGTATTTATTTTCGATATAGATTTCAAAGCCTCCTGCTCCTGTATAACCGGTCGCGGAGATCAGCACATTTTTAACCCCGGCAAAATCAGCGATCTGAAATGTATAATATTCCATCGATGCCAGATCCACAGAGGTAAGCTTCTTAAGCGCTTTGGCAGCCAATGGACCTTGCACGGCGAATAAAGAAGTTTTATCCGAAATGTTTTCCATGGGAACTCCTTCGGTATTATGTTTTGTAATCCAGTTCCAGTCCTTATCGATATTGCCGGCATTGACGACCAGGAAATATTCTTCCTCGCTGATCTTATAGACCAGCAGATCATCCACGATCCCACCGTTGTCATTGGGCAGGCAGGAATACTGCACCTTACCATTATATAATTTGGAAGCGTCGTTGGAGGTCACTTTCTGGATGAGGGCAAGCGCTTTAGGTCCCTTCAGTACAAATTCTCCCATGTGAGAGACGTCAAATACACCTACCCCGTTTCTGACCGTATTATGCTCTTCGGTATCTGAGCTATAGCGTACCGGCATGTTAAAACCTGCAAAAGGCACCATTTTGGCTCCGAGAGAAGCATGCAGGTCGTTTAAAGTAACCTGCTTAATTTCTGTACTGATATGTTCCATTATATAGTAAAAATACAAATTTCAGGGCGGAATAAAAGGAAAAATCGCATTTATTAGCGTGATTCTTTCATTCGGATTCCAGCTATCTTCCGGATTTTTTTGTATCTTGATTTACTCAGTATTTAGAATTCTATTTTTTAATCTACTTCCATGAGCCGGGAAAAAGAAATCAAATGGTTATATCATGAATTGCCTGTCCTGGTAGAAAAGGGCATTATCCCGGAAGAATCTGCATCCAGGCTCAAAGAATATTATGGGCCCGAACCGGCAAAACCTCACTCCAACCTAGTATTTGTCATTACCTCCGTACTCGGAGCCCTGCTGATCGGGGCGGGAATCATACTTTTGTTTGGGTACAATTGGGAAAATCTGTCGCGTACAAGCCGCACGGTTTTAAGCTTCCTCCCACTAATTGTCGCCCAGCTCATATACGGCTACGCATTTTTTAAAAAGAACGAATCGGTCGCCTGGATCGAAAGCAGCTCCGCTTTTCTTATGCTGATGCTGGCGTCTACCATTGCCCTCATCGGACAAACTTACAATACCAATGGGACTTTAAAAGATTTCACTTTTACCTGGATGCTTCTAAGCATTCCTCTCATGTATATCCTGAGATCTTCGCTGGTCTGCATGCTCTATCTATTGGGAATTGCTTCCTGGGTAACGATGGTATACTCCAGCGACATCGCTGTCTGGTACTGGGCTTTTCTGGCAGCAGCCATTCCTCATATAGCGCTGAGCATTCGTCCCGAAAGAACAGGCATACGCTCCAACATTCTGGGCTGGACGTTTGGACTCACTTCGGTCGTGGGCATGGCCAGCGTAGTCGGCGACTTTGGCGGCAGGTACATGGTTTTCGGCATTACACTGCTTCTGGTATTGCTTTACCTGTTGGGAAAAATACTTTTCAGGAACGGACAAGGGATCTGGTCAAGGCCCTTTCAGACCATTACCTTATTTATTATCAGCTTTTACTCCTTATCCCTTTGCTATACCTGGCACCTGCGGGAGTATCATAAAGTAAACCAGAGCACGATTGTCGTCAATGCAATTATTGCCTTGCTCATGTTTCTTGGTATCCTCTTCCTGGTGGTGTACCATATTAAAAAGAAAACCGGTATCAATTATTTTGTCCTGGCCTTCCCTGTACTTCTGGCTTTAGGAACATTATTCTATAGCGAGAATGAAACATCTGCTCCCGTCATTCTCTTCAATATTTACTCACTCGCCTTTGGTATATTTTATATATGGTGGGGCCTCAAGTCGGAACAGATCTCGTTTGTCAATGCTGGAATGTTCTTCGTTTCCGTGCTGCTGCTTGAGCGCTTCTTCGATAAGGATATAAGCTTCATCATCAAAGGAAGTATTTTTATTATCATCGGTATAGGATTTCTGACGGTGAATGTTGTCTTAATGCGCAAACTGAAATCAGTCCATGAAAAATAAACTTGTAAAAACCATCTTGTTTTTTGTGATCATGGGGCTTTACCTCTTCGTGCCTTTCTACCTCATCTCAACCTATACGGATATTTTAAAAAACGGGAAAGTCTACCGCTTCAAGCCCAGACCGGTTGACCCTTACGATGCATTCAGAGGAAAATACATTACGCTCTATTTCCTTCAGACCAGCATTACTTATGATACTACAAAGATGGATTTCAAAAAAGGAGATAACGTTTACCTGAAGCTGGAAAAAGACAGCGCCGGTTACGGAATTTTTACTCAAGCCTTTAAATCAGCTCCTGAAAATTCCGATTATATTAAAACGATGGTAAGGTATGAGTGGAAAAAAAGCGGAGACCCCGAGGCGGAAATCACGTTCGACCTGCCCTTTGATCGCTATTACCTGCCCGAAGATATGGCACCACAGGCCGAACAGCTTTACTTTGAGAATTTAAGAATGCGCGGAGAAAATACAGATTCTGTATATGTGGATGTTAGAATCAAAGATGGTAAAGCCTTAATCGAAGAGCTGTATTTCCAGGGAATACCTGTGAAAGAGTTTATACATAAGCATCAGGCGGACTAAACCTTGCCCCCCTGCGAGGACGGTGTATCGGACTAACGAGCCTCTCAATGGCGCCCTGTGAAACTGATGCCGCAAGCGCCTGAGCTCCTTTGAGTACAAATTCTACCATGTGAGAAACCTCAAATACACCCCCTTCCTTTTCTGCAATGATATGTTCGATTATATAGTAAAAAATACAAATTTAAGGGCAAATAAAAGATAGCGGAGAAAGAGAGCTCAGAATGAATGATTCATGGAAATATAAGCGTAAATTGATGCTGTTTCGTGCTCTATGTATAAAGTACTTTTTTTCTTCATTTTATCCTTTTTATACATCCCGTATTCAACAGCCACCCACATCGTGGGTGGGGAATTACAACTGAGTCATATCAGCGGCACCAGTTATACCCTTGCTCTCAATCTTTATTTCGATGACATTAACGGAGCACCAACTTCCAAAGACCCCAGTGTTGATATTTCTGCATTTTCAAAAAGCAATAATGCACTGCTGGCTGTATATGATGTTCCTTTGTCCAGTGACGTTTATGTTTCCAATATCAACGCTTCCTGTTCGGATGCAAGCGTAAGGACCAGAATCATCAGGTATGTAAAAACGATTCAGCTTGATCCTGCACTATTTCATGATCCTTCAGGCTTTTATTTTTCCTGGGAGAGATGCTGCAGGAATTCCACCATCACCAACATTCAGAATCCCTCCGGCACAGGCGAAGTTTTTTATCTTGAATTCCCGGCATTGAGCACTGTAAATTCATCTCCCGTTTTTCACGGTCTGAATAATATTTACGGCTGCATCGGACAACCGTTCTATTTTGATTTTGGCGCGGACGATGCCGACGGAGATTCATTGGCCTATTCCATCAGGACACCCCTTGCCGGGCACAGCACCGCCACCGATCTTGCACCAGTGGGTATGAGTGCTCCTTACGACAGCGCGGTATGGCAGCCTTCCTACAATGTTTCAAGTTCCATTGCCGGTACTCCTCCATTAAGCATCGATAAGAATACGGGAGAGTTATTTGTTATCCCATCACAAGCCGGTTTGTTTGTTTTTGCTGTACAGTGTCAGGAATTCAGAAATGGAATAAAGATCGGTGAGGTACGAAGGGAGTACCAGATTTACATTCATGCTTGTGCGGCAGCTTATGCACCGGATTTAAAACTGAAAAAACCGGATCAGTCTTATTACCAGAAAGGCGATACACTGAAAGTCGACATGCACAGTTCAGGGTGCTACCCTCTTTCGGTGACGGATTCCACCTGGTCTTTTCTCGGCAATCCCGAAGAGATTTCATGGCAGATCATTTCTCAGGCCCAGCCCAATATTGCTTTATCGGTAAATTCTCTCTTGCTAAAGATCAATGTCGCCAATGACACGGGGCATGCCATGCTCTGCATGACTACTTCCTGTACGAAAGGACAATTCAATTACCGGGGGATTTACAAATACACGCTTATCGCGAAAGACAAAACCTGTCCGGTTCCTTTAACAGATACGCTTGAGCTAGTCTTTCTCATCACTCCGGATACCAACCATCTTCCCCGGATTTTTCCATTGCCAAAATCGAGAACAGTAAATCTCTTTGTAGGTGAATCCTATTCGCTTCAGATCTATGGCACAGATACAGATTCTTCGGACATGCTCAATTTGTCTGCAAGAGGAGCGGATGCAGGTATGTCTTTCAATATTATCTCAGGCAAAGACAGTATATCTTCCCTCTTTAGCTGGACACCTACCTGCGATAATTTTAAAAACGGCTCCGCGTATCATATAACATTTACGATTAAGGACGATCATTGTATTGATTCAGGCAAAGACACGCTTCAGATAAGCTTTGTACTTGCCGATCATTATTATCCATTCGTTTTTAATCCATCAAACCTGATCACACCGAACAAGGACGGACTGAATGATTTTTTTGAGATCCCCGATCTGCCTCTTGATTATTGCGGAAATGAATTCGTCAAAGTTGAAATATTTAACCGTTGGGGAGCAAAGGTATTTGAAACACATCGTCGTGACTTCAAATGGAATCCTGAAAAGGAGAGTGATGGAATGTATTATCTGGTGGTGAGTTATTCCAGCAATGTTTTTAAGAGTTGGGTACAGGTAATAAAATAGTCTGTGTCAACTGAGGTGATTGCCATTACGGAAATCATTCTAAAAAATACTCCGCCTTTTTCCTGTATACACCTGAATAATTACATAGATAAACATAGTCATTAAACTGAATAACAAAGTCAGGAGAGTAACTGCCCGGAATATCAGTACTTAAGGCTCTCATCGTATTGGTCTTTATTGAATATTCATAAGGGAATCCATAATAATTGATAATACGATTATTTACCAAAGTTACATTTTTATTAAGGGGATTGTCGCTATTAACGTGTTGCCAGTTTTCTCCATCTCCTGACTTATAAAGATCATAGTTAAATTTGGCATACAACGTATCGTTGAGTACAAAAAGAGGCTTAACTATTTTATCTACTATTTTAACAAATGATCCGTTAGCCCTTACGAGATAGCATATATGCTGGTCACCGCATAACAGAAAACAATCCTTGTATGCGTATGCTTTACTAAAAAAAGAATAACTTGAAACACCTGTTAAGGGATATTTATTTATCGAGATACTCTGTAATGTGCCACTGATACTATCCTGAATGACATCGTAAATGATAAAAGAATAATAATCTTCATCAAAATTACTGTCGTTTCTGTTTAATGCGAGAAATCCGTAA
>JBJMLY010000368.1:0-1977 GCA_045805025.1 Cytophagaceae bacterium
AGAGTTCGCTTGGAATTAAAAGAAAAATTCTGCATGTTTTATTGAAGTACAAAAACCCTGTAGGCATTATTACTAAGAACAGTCTTATTTTACGCGACATAGACCTTTTGCAGGAATTGGCAGCCTCGGATCTGGTGCACGTGAATGTTTCCATTACTTCCCTGGATGAATCCCTGAGACAAAAACTAGAGCCAAGGACGGCCTCCTTAAACAATCGTCTGAAAGTTGTAGAAACCCTTTCATCCAAAGGAATACCTGTAAACGTCATGGTTGCACCAGTAATTCCTGCACTCAACAGTCAGGAAATTCCTGACATCATCAGAGCCTCGGCCGATGCAGGCGCGGTCTCAGCAGCTTATACTATTGTAAGGCTGAACGGGGCCATCAAAGATATTTTCACCGATTGGGTGGAGAAAGCTTTCCCCGACCGAGCCAAAAAAATTCTGCATCAGATTGCCGATTGCCATGGAGGAAAACTCAACGACAGCCGTTTTGGAAAAAGAATGCGGGGAGAAGGAAACATAGCCGAAGTGATCAAAGATCTGTTCATCACTTCACGCAACAAATATATGGGTGGAAGAGAAATGAAAGAATACAACCTGAGCGCCTTCCAAAGGCCCGAAAGCGGACAGCTGAAATTATTTTAAAATTTTTACTCTCATAGTAAATAAGGACGGAGGTGGCAGCCAGCTATGGAAAGCGAAAAGCCACCTCCGCGCCTTTTATAGCATAAGCAGTAATAAACGGCTGATAGCACAATTAAATCTGGCTTAATTTTAAGTAGTCTGCTTTAAATCAGATCAGCGAAGCAAAACCAATAAATACCAGGAAGATGGCCAGATGAAGAAGGATAATGGCTTTGGCTATGATGCCTGAAAGATATTTCGTTCTCATAGTTCAAGGATGTTGGTTGGACATCATAACCTGAAACTATAAGAATTGTTTATTTAGTGGGGAAGATTATGGGTTTCTTTTTCAACCGCAATTGCTTCGGAGATATCCCATAAGGAAGACATATGCCCTTCGGCAGGATCCCAGCAAAAGGCATTTTTCATGTTGATCTTCAAAAGGGAAAGCTGGGAATCTTTCTTACCCCGGGGAAACCAGGCTTCAAACATAGGCTTCCATAGTTCATCAATCTTCTCTTCGTCTCTCACAAACTCTGCCTCGCCGCAAATAGATACATAAATTCCCTTTTCAGGGGAAGAATAAGAAAGATTCACATTTCTATTGAATTCCATTTCCTTCACCCTTTGTCCGTTAAAACTGGCAAAAAACCAAAGGGATCCTTCGCATTCGGATTGGACCGTATACATGGGGAAACTCTGCAGGCATCCGTCACGGTCTGTAGTCGTGAGCATTGCCACCGGTAAATCCTTGATTTTCTGATGAAGCTTAAAATATTTTATGCAGACTTCCATAACCTTTTCCCCCGCCATTTTACGTATATTTAACAAGCACCAGGAAGGGAATGTTCACAGAGCAAATAATCACCAACTAAAGCCTGATTTGTCAATTTCCTCCCCTCCTCTTAACTTCACTTCATGAGTGCACATAATAAATTCAAAGAAATTTTCTGGGATGGCTTTCACCGGCCGGACCTCAAAAGTGAAAAATTTGAGCAGATCTATGAAGAACGGTTGCAGGGGCTTAGCGATGTACTGGCAGGCCCTCTTTTCTCGATTTACGAGAGCGGCCAATGCGATTATGTATTCAAGGATAAGGACAGGTTTCCACGGATCAGCCATGCCGATGATTTTCTGAGCTGGTGTACGGAACTGATCACAAGCTATAAAGATCTGATCGAAGCGGAAGCAGCAGAAACCGATCAGGAAAAAGCAGACAAACAAGTGCTGTTATATCAGACCGATATGATGATGGAATTGGCAGATCTTGGCCATGGATTAATTACAGCTCCCAGGCAATAGTAACACGTTTTGTTACGAATACATTTTTAAATGAATTAATCCCTCAATG
>JBJMLY010000369.1:0-2403 GCA_045805025.1 Cytophagaceae bacterium
AACATGATCTTTTATTTTGGAGCAAATGATATAAAAAATCAGGCGTGGACAAATGCTTACCCACTTTGGGAGACCGCCAAAGGTTCCCTCACAGCATAAGCAAAGCCACGCCCTTTCCGGGCGTTTCGATGCGTAGCTGTGAGATAAAAAATTGACTTGGCGGTCTTTAAAAGTGGTTTCTCAGCGAAACGCAATGATTTTTATTACCACAAATATATAATATTTTTCAAATGTGTAATATAAAAACACCGTTTTTGTGAAATAATACAACCGAAACCAGCGATAACAGAAACATTCTTTTATTTCACCTTTGACCTATGACCAACATAGGGAGTAAAATAAAAGGGGTTGTGGGCAAAAAAGGCATGACCGTCAGCGAATTTGGGCGCAGGATCAATAAATCCAGGGAAAATGTCTACTCCATATTCAAACGTAAAACCATAGACACTGGGCTACTCGTTACAATCTCAAAAGTCCTTGAGCATGATTTCTTCCAGTATTATACTTCCCTGCCTGCCGATATTCAAAAACTGAAAGATGAAAATCAAACGCTCAAAGAAATGATCTCTTTTCTTAAAGCGAAAAAGAAGAAAAAATAAAGCTGGTCTCCATTTTTCGCTTTCTGCATTGCAAAAGTAGATCTTCGGCTCTGGCTATCTGTCTCAATTTTTACGCTTCATTCCTGTTTTTTCGCTTTTGTTAACCGCGATTTGTTCAGCTTTTGTACTTTAGCCAAATGATCCGGCTAAAGTTTTGTCTTCTATTTTCGTTTTTTCTGATCTTTCACCTGGGATTCTCTCAAAAGATTAACCGCTTTAGAAACAAGGAGCGGCAAGGGAAGTGGATCATTTACCATGATTCTGCGGAAACGAAAATATCCAGTATCGGACGTTATCGTAAAGGTGATCCGAAGGGCGTTTGGAAGTATTATGATGGAAACGGACGACTGACAAAAAAGGAAAAATTCCGTTTTAAAAAGATTCAAACCTCTGTGTATCATCCCAACGGCAGGGTTTACAGGCAGGGGAAGGCAAGGATAGTAAAGGAAAATGGCCTGTTACATTTTTACTATTATGGACAATGGAATACCTATGACACCCTTGGAAACCCAATCTCACAGCAAACCTATAAGGAGGGAGAAAAAGTCTCAGAAGAAAAAATCGGAGGCAAGACGGAGCTGCCTACAGGGTTCAAAGATTCCCTTGTCCGGTCAATACGGGCCATAGATGAAAGCCTCCGACTGTATTTCGATACTGTGGCAATAGCGGAAAAAAAGTATGGTAAAGCTTCTGCAGAGTATCAACAAGCGGTCCTTAAAAACAGTATGCATACGTCCAAACTTCTTTCTGAGCTTGACCAGATCATATTGAAATACGGTTATCCAGGAAAAACCCTCGTTGGCGATGATTACAATATCGCTTTTTCCATTATTAGTGCTGCTAATCCCGAGTATCGGGCAAAATACTTTAAAATTATAACCGAAGCGGCGGATAAAGGCGAGCTGGATTGGGCGGATGTGGCTTATTACGTGGATAAGGTGAAAGTTTCCAAAAAGGAAAAGCAGGTATACTGTACGCAGTTCATCATTGATGAACAGAAGGGAAAAGCATACTTCTACCCGGTCGAAGATCTTCCCCACCTAAACGACCGTCGTAATAAAGCCGGTATCGGCGAAATAGATCTTTCTGAGATCGAGTTCAAAGATTTTTAAATGGCAGATAATCGAATGTAAGTTTTCCACCAGGAATTTTAAGCATAAACATTCGGTCATTTAGCAGCTTGTGGATGGAAATATCATAATTACCCTCTGACACTAAGGCTATAAAAGCCTTGATGTTATCATGGCTTGCGTATCTTATTGCTGTTTTAAAATCGCCGTCCAATACTCCGCGCGTATAGGCCCCCCGATAAGTATATTCCCATTTAATGTCTGCTTCACCTGACTGTATTCTCTGAAAGTATTGAAGCTCCTGCTCGTTCTTGGAGTGTGCAATAATATACCGAATCATTACCTCCACTTTCACTTTTTTCAACTTCATAGTATAAAGTTATCGGCTCGTCACACGAAATCCTACCAGCTTTTTTAGTAATTCAGCATTATTTTGAACTCGTCCGTATCGGTCAAACGCAATTATGTGGCTGTTTTATAGTAATTTATCGAAATTTACGGGAAATTTTTAGGGATTTTTGACGGGATTTTAGAAAATATGTTTAACTTTGTTGCCTTCAATAACGATATGACTCCCAAATCCCAGAATAAGGTCAATCCCCAAATGATTACAATTGCCAGAGAATCCAGAGGCATTTTGCAGATGGAGTTGGCAGAAAAGACTGCAATCTCCAAAAGTTCTCTGAATCGCATGGAACTCGGTACGCAGGAAATTGGAAACGAGATCGCGGTGA
>JBJMLY010000370.1:0-5674 GCA_045805025.1 Cytophagaceae bacterium
TCAAACTCTCCATTGTAAAATTATTCTCCACCTTATTCAGATGGGCCCTCTGTACTAGAGGGTAATGTTGTCTGTCCTGTACCTCATTTTTTTTTGTGAATCCATTCTCATGGACCCACGTTCGGAACCATCACAACTCCTCAGTCGTGATGTCCGACGGTTCGCTATTCTTATCAATAATTCAAAGAACGATTGCAACAGCTCTTTTGCTATTGCAGTAGTGCTCACTTAAAAAAGCAGCAAATTTAAATCAGTTTCACTTTTCCTACCCTCCTGCCGTGCTTCACGTAAAAAGCGGATGCAAAGGTATGAAGTTTTTTATCATCTCCAAAATTTATTAAATTTTATTTGAAAAAATTTAATTGGGATACAAAATTTCGGGATAATCCAAACTTTAAAAGAACTAAAACAAGGCTTCAAAATTATTACAAAGTATCGAATAAACCAAATTATGGACTATTCTTTTAAATAATTTATTCAATATTTTTCTGAATCCTCATTACTGACAAATAAAACCTCAGAAAAGTTCTATTTAGACCTCTTATACACAGGGACCGTACTGCAAGGCTCTCCATACATTATACTTACCGCAAAAGGCATCAGTTTCCGGGTCAGCTCGGCATAGGCAAATACAGGAACGGGAAATTTCCCGCAGCCTTTCACCACTACCCTGGCATCTTTGAATTTACTGAAGTCTATCTGCGCAATAGCCTGCTGGTATAAAGCCTGCTCCAGATCGGCCAGATCTCCGGCCACCACCATATTCGCATGCGGCTCCAGCTTGCTTATCAACAGCATATAGGCCCAGGTAGGAAGAATGGCATCGGCTGTACAAACAATGGCTACATTCTTTCCATCATAAGCAGTCCAGTCATGATGCTTTACAAAATCGCGGAAATCTTTTTCCTTCAGAATAAGTCCCTGAAAAAGATTAATGGCCAGATCGTATACCACCCGTTCTCCTTTATGATAATAATCTTCAAGGTCCAGGGATATAAGACTGCTGTTCGCGACTCTGTTTACAATCTCATCATTTTCCATACTTACGAAGGTTTAGTATAAAACTCCTTGAGGTAAAAAGGCTCAAAATAAGCCACATCTTCAAACCTGCCTTCTGTAAACAGCTGATAAGCCAATGCCCCCATGAATTTTGCCGAAGGGAGCATATCATCTGCAAAAAGCGCATTGCTCTGAGCGCCTAACAAGTTTTTAAGCTTTCCGGATCCATCTCCGGAGAATATTATTTTCTGTGATTTTAATAAATCAGCAAAGGAATGTTCATCAAGAATCATCGCCTGCGTTTCGTCTATGAAATTATTTTCATGATTGAACCTGGCGGTATACACTTCCATCCTTCGGGCGTCGATCATCGGACAAACCATATATTTTTCCGGATTCCCCTCTGCATTTGTGCGGGCGGCAATAATCTGAAGGGTATTGACAGCCAGCAGCGGAAGCCCAAGCGCATAACACAAGCCTTTAGCGGTTGACACGCCGATTCTTAAGCCAGTATAGGACCCGGGACCCATTGATACAGCAATGGCTGAAAGATTTACCGCAGGAACAGATTCCAGAACTTTGCCGATCAGCACGGTGATCTGTTCTGAGTGTGATCTTTCCTGGACTACTTCCTCATAAGCCCGAAGCTTCCCATCCTCGTGCAGCGCTACGGAACAGATCTTTGAAGATGTTTCTATACTTAGTATTACTGACATATTTTACCAATGAAAGAGTTCCGCCACCTTTTTAAGAATAACAAGGATCAGAAAACCTGCATAAATATAGCTGATTGTACTGGAAGATAATTTTCTGCTGATCTTCACCCCAAAAGGAGAGGCGATTACCACGCCCAGCGAAAGTGTTAGTGCGATCGGGAAAATAATATAACCCATGTTGTACGCCTTAAACTCATGTACTGGTTTTTCGAAAAGATTATAGAGGGTCATGGTCAGCGCCGTAAGCATAATCACTCCCGATGAGATTGAGCTTGCCTTACGCATATCGATCTTCATAAAAGAATTCAGAATAGGAATGATCACAATTCCTCCTCCGAGCCCGGATAAGGCAGCAATTGTCCCTCCGGCCGCACCCACAATGGCAAGCTTCCATCGTTTCAAGGAATCCAGTGGAAAGACGAATACTTTCCGCGCGCTGCGCAATGTGGTAAAGAGCATGTAAAAAAGAAGCACGACAATTATAATATTAAAAACTCTTAGAGAATACCATGGGGTATTGACTATAAAATGGAGCACCAGAACGGAAGAGACGATGGCCGAAAGGCTGATGATCAGAACGGCTTTTCTATAAAAAAGCTTAAGCCTTATTAAAACATAATTGGCCGAAGCCGAAGCGAAAAGAATGGCAAACATGGAATTGGCAATGGTGTACTGCACAATTTCCGCCTTGGGAACTCCTATATAAGACAGAGAAATCGGAATAATAAATACGTAGACCACTCCTCCGCCTATGCCAACCAGGCCGGCTATAAACCCACCTATTAAGCCTGCAAGAAACAAATATAAAAATTCATGGGGCATACCCACATATTACTTCCCACTCAGAATTTTGTTAAATCCCTGCTGATCTTTAAATATTTTCAGGGCTGCCTGAACATCGGCATCGTTATCAAAGCCGGCTTCCACGACTCCTTTTTGAAGGTAATATCTTGAAACAATTTCTTCTTCCAGGAGCTCTCTGATCTCCTGAGCAAAAGTCAGCAAATCCTTCTCCTTATTGTGGCTTACCTGCACTTTCATGGTTTCGATCTGAGCTTTGATGGCATCGTAATATTTTTCCTTTTTGGAAAAGGTCACCAGATCTTCCAGGGTAGTCTCCACTTTGGTGGTATAGTCGTATTCTTTCCCGTTAAGCCATTTCAGGAATTCGTCGTATTCTTCGTTGCTGATTTTAAATTCCTTGGCGGATTTAATCTTCGGATGCTGTGAAGCATAGAGTGTAGCATAATCAAACAGCAGCCCTTTATTCACAAGACTTACCGTGATGGGAGCCTGCACTTTTCTTTCCACTTCAATGTCGGGCGAAATTCCTGCTCCATCATATACTGTTCTGCCATTCTTTGTCTTAAATGGTTTTCTCAGAGAATCCGGAATAGTTCCCACGCTTCCGTCTTCATTTCTGTTGCTATAATCTATAGCCTGAATACATCTTCCGCTGGGCGTATAATATTTGGCGGTTGTGATCTTGAGCTGCGAATTATAGGAGAGCGGCCTTGTAGCCTGTACCAGGCCCTTACCGTATGTTCTTTGTCCGATGAGGACTCCCCGGTCATAATCCTGCATGACGCCGGAAACGATTTCCGAGGCAGAAGCGCTTCTGTTATTGGTGAGCACAACAAGGGGAATATCGGTATCCACTGCGGCATTCAGGGCATTGTATACTTTATTCCATTCAGCAATCTTGCCTTTCGTACTCACTATTTCCTTGTCTTTAGGAATAAACAGGTTTGATATATTGATCGCCTCGCTGAGCAGTCCGCCCGGATTTTCGCGAAGGTCAAGGATGATATGTTTCGCTCCTTTATCTTTCAGGTCGTTCAGTGCCTTCTTCACCTCTTTGGATGCATTGCTTGTGAAGTCGGTAAGTTTCATATACCCTACATCATTAGTAACCATGCCTGAGTACGGAACATTCTCAATTTTGATCTTTTCGCGAATGAGCTTAACATCGAAAGGCTTATCGACTCCATATCTTTTAATAGTCACTGTTACAGGCGTGTTAGACTGCCCTTTCAGTAATTTGCTGATGTCGGATGTATTCTTTTTATCTACCACAACGCCATCCACGGCTGTAATTTCATCGCCAACCATCAGGCCGCCTTTGTGTGCGGGGAAGCCTTCGTAGGGCATCAGGATAATGGATTTTTCATTTCTTCTTCCGATCACCGCACCGATACCTCCATACTGGCCGGTAGTCATGGTTCTGAAATCTTCGATCTCGTCTTCAGGTATGTAATTGGTATAAGGATCCAGCGATTCGAGCATCCCGTCAATCCCTCTTTTCATAAAGACATTCGGGCTGATCTCGTCCACATAATAGGTGTTCACTTCCTTGAACATGCTGGCGAAAATATCCAGGTTCTTGGCGATTTCGAAATAGCGGTCACCAGGCTTTGTGAACGCGAAAAAACTGTATACAGAAAATACCAGGAGGCATAAAATGATGAGTTTTCTGAGATTTTTCTTCATGGTAAACTATTAAGTGTCGGCTTTGATGAAACGTGAAAAAATTAAAATTAGTTTTTTTTCAAGCTCATTATAGTCAATTTTTTCCTTGGCTGAATATATTATTGCCAGATATAAAGGCATTATAACATTCTTTTCTGAAAAAAGGATGGATTTATTCTTTCTGTAAACTTCCCGGATCTGCCTTCGGATGCGGTTGCGATCGACGGCTCTTTTAAAATTTTTTTTGGGGACTGTAATGAGGATCTGGGGAAGAGCCTTATTCTCAGTGCTTTTTCCAAGCATTTTGAGCCTGAACGGATATAAATAAGCAGAAGAGCCTTTGCTGAAAAGCTCTTCTATAATCTTCTGGCTTGTAAGTCTTTCTGTCTTGGGAAATTTTTCCGAAGGTATGCCGCCTTTATCTCTTTTAATTGTTTCCATAAAAGAAGAATAAACCGAGTAAAGGCAATGCTATTTATTAAGCTTTGTGCCTTTTTTCGTCAGAAACGGTCAATTTCTTTCTGCCTCTGCCTCTTCTTGCAGCCAAAACTCTTCTGCCGTTGGGCGTTGACATTCTTTCTCTGAATCCGTGCTTGTTCCTTCTTTTTCTCTGAGAAGGCTGAAATGTTCTCTTCATTGCGTTAATATCTTAAAATAGCCTGCAAATATAAGAAGTAATATTGATTCAGCAAATTGTCTGAACCAGGATTTATAAGATTATAGGATTTACAGGATAAAAATGTCTCCTTCTAAAGTCTGCGCCTTCAAAATTTGCCTGCATCCTTGTATTAAAATGGCTAATTTTGCCGGATGAAATACACTATTTCCTATAAATACCCCCACAAACATTTTATTGATATTGACTTGCTCATTGAAGATATCCACCAGGAAACTGTTCAGCTTCAGCTGCCTGCCTGGAGGCCCGGAAGGTATGAACTTAGCAATTTTGCAAAGAATATTCAGCGTTTCGAGGTCTTTAATGAAAAAGGACAATCCCTGAAATTTAAAAAGATAAGCCGGGAACGCTGGGAGATTGAAAGTCAGGGTAATACAAAAATTACAGTCAAGTATAATTACTATGCAGCCCAGATGGATGCCGGAGGTTGCTGGCTGGATGAAAATCAGGTTTATATCAATTTCATCGGATGCATGATGTATGTACCCGGAAGAGAATATGAAGCCTGCACGGTAAAGATGGAGGTTCCGAAAGATTATCAGATTGCCTGCGGACTTCCTAAAAAAGGGAATACCCTGATGGCTTCCGACTTTTATCATCTGGCGGATTCTCCCTTGATCGCCAGCCCTAGTCTGATCCATAAAAGTTATAAAACGGATAAAAACCAGTTCACCATCTGGATCCAGGGCGAGGTGAATCCCGACTGGCAAATGATCCTGGCTGACTTTAAAAAATTTACAGAGGAGCAGATCAAAGTCTTTGGAGAATTTCCGGAAGAGGATTATCACTTCCTTTATCAGATTCTGCCTTATAA
>JBJMLY010000371.1:0-4925 GCA_045805025.1 Cytophagaceae bacterium
AAGGCAGGAGTATGAAGAATGCCTGCTGAAAGCGTCTGCCATCAGGAAGATTTTTTCGGACCGGTAATCAGAACATTCCACAAAAGAAAATACACAACGACCAGAAAGGTTCCTGTGCCGGCAACGATAAATACCGCCGGCGGATTCACGGCATACCAGATAAATCCGGCAAACGTGCTGGCACACATGGTAAGTATACTGTTGAAGGATGAATAAAAGCCGATAGCCGTTCCCACTTCTTCTTTCTTCGAAAGATTACTGATCCAGGCCTTCGAAATTCCTTCCGTACAGGCTGCATAAACTCCATACAGGAAAAACAAGCCATAAAAGCCGGCAGTATATTCGTTAAATGCCATTCCCGTATATACGATCGTAAAAAGTATCAGTCCCAGGATCAATGTGATTCTCAAGCCTGCCTTGTCGGCCAGCTTGCCCATAGGGTATGACATCAAGGCATACACAAGATTGTAAAAGATATAGGCCGATAAGACCATGGTATCGTCAAAGCCTTTTTCCTTCAGCATCAGAAGCAAAAAAACATCCGAACTGTTAAAAAAAGTAAAGGCCAGCAGGCCGGTCAGCAGTTTCTTATAATCCGGCGTACTGATTTTCCAGTACCTGAAAAACTTAAAAAAAGAATAATCCGGTTTCTGGGCCTGACTCACTGTAGAATCTTTCAGCAAAAAAGTAATGGCCACACCTGCAAGTCCGGGAATAAAAGCAATAAGAAATAAAACTTTATACGATCCCGGGTAAAAGTAAAGATACAGGAGAGCCGCGAGCGGACCGATTGCCGCGCCGAGCGTGTCCATACCTCTGTGAAACCCAAAGATTTTTGCTTTATTTTCAGCCGTAGCTTCTCCTGAAAGCATGGCATCCCTTGCTCCTGTTCGTAAGCCTTTACCAAGACGATCCAGCGTTCTTGCCAGAAAAACCCAGAAAGGGAATACAAAGGCAGCCAGCATTGGTTTGGAAAGAGCGCTGAGCAGATACCCAAACCGGACAAAGGGAACTCTCCTGCCCTGCCCGTCTGATCCGACAGATTTCCAAAATACCCTTTACTGATACCTGCGGTAGCTTCGGCCACGCCTTCCAGAATACCGATCACCAGCACGGAGAATCCAATGGTTTTCAAATAGACCGGCATAACCGGGTATAGCATTTCACTGGAGATATCTGTAAAAAGGCTTACCAGCGATAATAGCCAGACTGTTTTTGTAATGATTTTTACCTTCATGATTTTTTATCATCACTTATCTCAACATGAAAAGTATGAAAAAGACGGTGAAGTATCGGGGCGAACAAAACGCCTACAATGGAGAGAAAGGCAATTCCGCTGAATAAGGCATAGCTGCCTGCAAAAATTTTGGCAGCCTCGGTCTTCATCGGATCAATAGGCCCCATTCCGGTCAGGATCATAGAGGCATTGAGAAATGAATCCACCCAGCCAAGTCCGGCGAAATAATGATACCCGACCATACCGATACCCAGGGAAAATATAAGAGTAAGCATTGAAAAAAAAGCATACCAGAGAGCTCTCAGTATAAAGAGACGCCTCGATAGCAACGGATGATTTCTGCTTTCCATAAATTTAAAGCTTAAAGACAAACTTAGAGAATATGAGTGTTATATTTATAAAATAATAGTCTGTCTGATGCAATTTAAAAAGCTATTCCGCAGAAAAACGGATTTTGATGAAAAATCTGAGAGCGCAGGACTTTCCAGAAGCCTTTCTTTAGGAGACCTTACCTCCTTCGGAATCGCAGCTATCATCGGCGCAGGTATTTTCGGCACCATCGGAAAAGCTGCAGCAGAAGGAGGTCCCGCTGTTTCTCTGCTCTTTGTCTTTACAGCCTTTGCCTGTCTTTTCTCCGCCCTGTGCTATGCCCAGTTTGCCTCTTCCATTCCTCTTTCGGGAAGTGCTTACACTTACGCCTATGCCGCCTTTGGTGAGCTCATCGCATGGATCATTGGCTGGGATCTTCTGATGGAATACGCTATTGGAAATATTGCCGTAGCCATTTCCTGGTCAGATTATTTTGTCCATATCCTCAGAGGCTTTAACTTCCATCCTTCCGAATTCCTGATCACGGATTATCTGACCGCTTCCGAAGGATACAAAGAAGCATCCGCACTTCTAACGGCAGGAAAATCATTCGGATCTCTCAGCACCAGCCTGCAGGAGTCCTACACTGCCTGGCAGAATGCACCTGTTCTGGCTGGTCTTAAAATAATAGTTGACCTCCCTGCTCTGTTGATTACGGCAGTGATTACAGCGCTGGTCTATATTGGAATCAGGGAAACAAAAACCGCAGGTAATCTCATGGTCGCGATAAAACTGCTCGTCATTCTGGTGATCATCGCAGTCGGCGCCTTTTATGTAAACACAGAGAACTGGCATCCTTTCGCACCTGAAGGAGCTCAAGGAGTTTTAAAGGGAGTATCTGCTGTCTTCTTCACCTATATAGGCTTTGATGCGATCTCCACGACCGCCGAAGAATGCAGAAACCCCAAGAAAGATCTTCCCAAAGCCATGATCTATGCGCTTACTATTTGTACCATTTTATACGTGGCGATAACCCTGGTGCTGACGGGCATGGTAAATTATAAAGAGCTGGGAGTCGGCGATCCCCTGGCTTTTGCTTTCGAAAAAATAGGACTGGATTTTCTTTCAGGCATCATTGCGGGGAGCGCCGTTATTGCCATGACCAGCGTACTATTGGTTTTTCAGATGGGGCAACCAAGAATCTGGATGAGTATGAGCAGAGACGGACTTCTGCCTCCCATATTTTCAAAAATACACAGCCGCTTCAAAACCCCATCCTTTTCAACTATCATGACCGGATTGGTAGTCGGAGTATGCACTCTTTTTGTAAACCTGAAGATCGTACTTGATATGACCAGCATAGGAACCCTTTTCGCCTTTATACTGGTTTGCGGGGGTGTGCTACTTATGGATACCAAAGAATTAAGGGCGGGTTCATTTCGGGTGCCGCGCTTCAGCAGCCGGTATACTGTACCTCTTCTGATGATTTCGGTACTCTGCTTCTTATTAATTTATAAAAGAGTCTTCCTCTCCGGATTATTCAGCTTCGGAGAAACAGAAACCATCCATCATAAAATTCCCATGCTTTTTTTCCTTTTCTCGTGCATAACAATTGCCGTTCTTTGCTGGAGAAAAAATCTCTCCTTAATTCCAGTGCTCGGACTTATATGCAATCTCTATCTCATGACCGAATTGGGAGTTATCAACTGGATAAGATTCTTAGTATGGCTGATCATCGGGCTTGCTTTATATTGGACCTATGGTTATAAAAACAGCAAGCTTGGTAATTCTAAAAACCAATAATACTTTTTTCTGAAGCATTTCGTTTAAAAATGAGGTTTAATCTTAACAAAATATCTATTTATCGGTTATTTTTAAATTTTCAAGGATGAATGTGTTATTATGAATACGAATAAAATTAATTGTGTTTTGCTGGTAGAGGATGATAAGGTCACCAATTTTTTGAACGAAAGAATCATACGCGGACTTAAAATTACAGACAATATCAAGATTACTTTTAATGGAGAGGACGGACTTAATTTTCTAAGGACTTATTCTGAAGAAAATTCAAATCATTCCCCTGAAATTATACTGCTTGATCTGAACATGCCTGGTACGGATGGCTTTGAATTTATCAATACTTTTAAAAAAATGAAGTTCAGCAACCAGGATAAGATTAAAATAATCGTACTTACAACTTCCACCCATGAGCATGACATCAAACAGATTATCGGCGATAAAAGCATCGGCTACATCAATAAGCCACTCGCTGAGGAAAAGCTGATGGTAGAACTTTGGAAAAATTATTCCCGAAAGAGCTGAAGTCCTATACTTAATTAGGCGATTTAAAATACACCTTAAACTCTGTTCCTTCTCCCAACTCACTCTCCACCTCTATCATCCCACCGGAATTTTCGACAATCTTTTTGACGATATAAAGGCCCACTCCGCTTCCTTCCACATGGTCATGAAGTCGTTTGAACATTTTAAAAATACGATCCTTCTTTTCAGGATCTATGCCTAGCCCGTTATCCCTGACCGTTAGCAGCACATACTTATTAACGACTTCCGTTTTAATGTGAACTTCAGGCTTTCTTCCGGGAAAACGGTATTTGACCGCATTGCTCAAAAGATTATATATAATGCTTTTCAGATTCTTCTTTGAAAATCGTATTTCGGGACAATCATCGCAATCCAGGAAAATAGAGGTGTCAGAACTGATAATAATATTCCGAATGCTTATTTTCACGTCCTCCACAATTTCACGGATATTGATAATCGCCAGGTCTTCGTGGTCTTCTTTCTGAATCTTGGTAATTTCACTAAGGTCCCGGATGGTCATCTTGAACTTTTCAACCGAATCCTTGATGAGATCCACGATAAACTGAACCTCTTCTGTCTTGGCACTGAGTTCTGAATCCAGGGTGGAAATTAGTCCCTCGATATTGGCTACGGGAGCCTTCAGGTCGTGTGATGCCGTATAAATAAAACTGTCAAGATCGGCATTGATTCTTATCAGGTTGGCATTAGTCCTCTCCAGGTCTGCTTGTGCCTCCTTTAACTCTGTAAGATCTATCAAAGATGCGAGCATTCTCTGGGGAACGCCCTTTTCATTCCGGATCAGATATCCGCGCGTCAGGATATGGGCAATACTTCCATCCGAGCAATTCAATCTGTATTCCCTCGACCATTCCTTTTCAGTTCCCTCCAGGAGACGATTCATACTTTCAACGACATTCTTTCTGTCCTCCTGATGGATCTTCTCATACCATCTTTCAATTCCTTTTTCCCGTCCCTGATTGCTATGTCCGAAACGGTTGGTAAAGCCTTCGCTCCACCACAGAATATTATCGCTGATATTCCAGTCCCAGACTGCATC
>JBJMLY010000372.1:0-4806 GCA_045805025.1 Cytophagaceae bacterium
ACCCCCTGAACGTCGACACCGAAGTCAAAGCCCGGAAGCAGACGAAGCACATCGATCAGATCGCGGGCTCCCGAACGGGCTATTTCTTCAGAAGTCACCAGTGAAATAATACTCGGAGATTTACGCAGAGATAATGGCTTTTTAGAAGCCACACCTATGACGGAGTTAATAAGAGCTTCCAATTCGCTGTTGCGGGTAGTCTGCCTGAGCTGTAAAAGCTCTTCCAACGACATATTATAAATGGCTGCCGTATCAATGGGTTCATTCGTCTGTGAATAGGATTGATTAAATCCGGCCAGCAAGAGGAAAGCAATAAAGAAGTTCGCCGATATTTTCATCCAAAAATATAAGGTGCTAATATCTGAAAATAATCCAACGATGCAAAACAATTGTGTTTATTAGAAACTATTTTAGTGCAGTTATATATAATCGTATTACATATTCATCGATATGTCATTAGTCACTGGTCATTGAATTTACAATTTACAAGCCGGCTTTTTCCTAATGCCTAATGGCCAATGACCAATGTCTACGACTATTTTGTTTTTAACAATTTCCCAACACCCTGAGAATTCAGGCCGATTTTGAGTATTTTAGTAATCTTATACCCGCAGCCGTGAAGATTTCTCAGGAGACATTGGACAGGATACAGCAAAGCATTGAAATTGCTGATGTGATCGGTGATTTTGTCACCCTGAAGAAGAAAGGTCAGTATTATATGGCCTGCTGCCCCTTTCATAATGAAAAAACACCTTCTTTTACCGTAACGCCCTCCAAAGGGATTTATAAATGCTTCGGTTGCGGTAAAGCAGGAGATGCCATTCAGTTTGTCATGGACCTGGAAGGCCTCAACTACATCGAGGCGATGAAGTTCCTGGGTAAAAAATACGGGATTGAGATCAGCGAAGAGGAGCAGAGTGCCGAAGAAGTTTATCAGCAGAACGAAAGAGACAGCCTTTATATCGTTCTGAATTATGCCAAAAATTATTTCCACGACATCTTGCTTCATCACGAGGAAGGACAGTCGATCGGCTTAAGCTATTTTAAGGAAAGAGGGTTTAGCGACGAGACCATTAAAAAGTTTGAGCTTGGCTACAGTCTGGAAGAGTGGGATGGCCTCCTTAAAAAGGCGGTCAAGGAAAACTACAGGCAGGAAATTCTGGAGAAAGCCGGACTGATCATTACCCGTGAGAACGCCAACGACAGTAAAAGTACCCGACAATACGACCGCTTCCGGGGAAGGGTAACCTTCCCCATCCATAACCTCAGCGGCAAAGTCATCGCTTTTGGAGCGAGAATATTAAAGAACGATAAGAACCAGCCTAAATACCTGAACTCTCCCGAAACGGAAGTTTACCATAAGAGTAAAATTCTCTACGGAATTTTTCAGGCCAAAAATTCTATTCGCCAGGAAGAGAACTGCTACCTGGTAGAAGGATACACAGACGTGATCTCACTGCACCAGGCAGGGATCGAAAATGTGGTAGCGTCGTCGGGAACATCGCTTACCGAAGATCAGATCAAACTGATCAGCCGCTTTACCACGAATATCACCGTGCTCTACGATGGAGATGCCGCTGGTATGAAGGCTTCGCTGCGTGGTACGGACATGATCCTGGAAGCAGGCATGAATGTAAGCGTGGTGGTTTTCCCCGACAACGAAGATCCCGACAGCTATGTGAAACGGATCGGGGGAAATGAGTTTAAGAAATTCATTCAGTCGCACAAAAAGGACTTCATTACTTTCAAAGCTGAAATGTTTATGAAGGATGCGGCCGGCGATCCGCTGAAAAGGGCGGAGGCCATCCGCGAAATCGTCGTGAGCATTTCTAAAATACCAGATTCCATTAAGCGTTCGGTATTCTTCCAGCAATGCAGCTCCCTGCTGAACATCGACGAAGCAACGCTGATCGCTGAGCATAATAAGATCAAGCTGGCGGAAAGGAACAAGAAAAAAGATGCTCCTGCCGACCTGCTGCCGGTCCCGGATGATCTGATCCTGGAAGAAGTGGAAAAAAAATCCACCGCCCTGGATGTTGCCGGACTGCAGGAAAGGGAAATCATACGTTTGCTGGTGAATCACGGAAGTGAGATGATTGAAGAGCAGAAGCTGGCTGACTACCTCCTGGAGCAAACCGAAGAGGCGGAATTCCAGCACGAGGCGTATCGTAAAATCATTCAGGTTTTCAGAGAACAAAAGGCATCGGGAAATACGCCGCAGCTTGACTTTTTCATCCGCCACGAAGATGCGCAGGTCAGGCAGGAGGTAATAGCCCTGATCAATATCCGCGAGATCAGCCATAACTGGAAAGATAAATTCGATATCTATATCGCCAAACCTTCCGACGATCCGGCCAATCTGGCCAATATCTCACTGCTGCGGTTTAATTATAGCCAGATCCAGTTTATGATCCGTCAGAATCAGAAAGACCTGCAAAAGGCCACCGAAGAAAACGATGTGGAAGAGCAGAATAAATGCCTGGCTATACACATGAAGCTCAAAGAACTCGGAAAGCAGATAGCGGATTCGAGAGGGAATGTGATATCTTAGTCATTGGTCACTAGTCACTAGTCACTAGTTGTTAATTTCCTCTGCTTGACAATAGTATTGCTAATGACTATTGACCAATGACTACTTTACCGTCACATTCTCGGGAATAAAAAAGAAATTCTGGGTGTGGTGCAGGAGGCTGTCGAAGAGTACCAGGTTTCCCTTCTCCAGCACCATAAACTTATAGCCGAGCTCAGTTAGAATGGCAAAGCAGCGGGCCCGGTTCTCGTTGTCCCAGAGTTCACAGTAAATAATCGGACGGTACTTTGCAATACAGTCGCTGCCTCCCTTTAAAACATAAAATTCAAAATTTTCCACGTCCATCTTGATGGCATAGAAAGGGATCTTTATTTCCTGTGCTACACTGTCAAGGGTTCTCTGCAAGACATTATAGCGCACTCCCTCATTTAAATCCTGAATCGTTTCATGCACCATGTGGCTGAGTCCCTGTTTTTTCACAGAAGCATTGACCGGCATGATCATTTCCACGAGTTTGTTCTGGTCTCCAAGGGCGCAGTTGAAAAGATGAAAATTTCCAATCTTGAAAAATTTTATTACTTTCTGAAGCACCTGATAATTTTCGGGGATGGGTTCGAAAGCATAGACAATTCCTTTTTTTACGCTTCTGCAAAGATGCACCGACATAATCCCGATATTGGCACCGATGTCAAGTACGACGGAGTTTTCCGGAAGCAGCTTTAGAAAGAAGAAGAAATCGTTTTCCTTTCTGTCGATCTTCAGGGTAAGGATCTTAAAGATGGAAAAAATGAACAGGTAGCGTTCAAACCCGAGCATCTTCTGCAGATATTTCTGGATGGTACTTTTCATCTGCGACAAATATATTATTTATTCAGGGATAATCGGGGATAAAAATACTCGTTCTTCCCTTATTTACTTCTATCGCGTAAGTTAAAACGATCCCCCTTCTTCTTTAGGAGAAGACCAACGATGAGTAAATAAAAGGACCTTAGCTTAATGACATTTCATTGGGTAACAATAATCACGAATCCATTGCAGATTCTGCTTCTTACTTTTAAATTGCACAACAGCCAACTACCGATCCTTGAAGATCCTTTACATAAGCTCACGCGTTCCTTTTCCTCCTACTGACGGCGGGGCTATTGTGACCTATACTACCGTTACGGAGATGGCAAAAGCAGGACATGAGGTTCATCTGCTGGCCCTGAATACGCTCAAGCATCATCAGCCGGAGTCAGTAATTCCCGGTATCGCTTATCAGCAATATGTTGACATTGATACCTCGGTAACGGTGAAAGGAGCCTTTTTTAATCTGTTTAAGAGTTCATCGTATAACGTCGAACGATTTATTTCCCCGAATTTTTCAAATGCCCTGGCAGAACTTCTCCTGAAAAATCACTATGATCTCATTCAGGTAGAAGGTACCTATGTAGCCTGGTATGTGGATATAATCAGAGAATATGCGGCCTGTCCTGTTGTACTCAGGGCGCATAATATCGAATACATAATCTGGGAAAGACTGGCAGAGAACTGCCGGAATTTTTTCAAAAAGAATTACCTGCATTTTCTTGCCCGCAGACTGAGGAAATTTGAAACGGAATATCTGTCCAGATTCGACGGAATCGCTGCCATTACGCAGCAGGATGCAGACAGGATCAAAGGGATGGGAATCATCAGTTCCTGTAAAGTCATTCCAGTTGCTGTCAGACTAAAAGAGCTGCCTGCAGCCGGAATAGTCCCCAAGCCATTCAGTATTTTTATCCTAAGCTCCCTGGACTGGCTTCCCAATCAGGAGGGGGTTCTCTGGTTTCTGGAACATGTATGGCCTGCAGTGCTTAAAGAAATGCCTCAGATGGAACTTCATATCGCCGGCAAAAATACTCCTGAGTCTTTTTACCGGCTGTCTCATGAAAATATGGTGGTACACGG
The DNA here is from genome assembly GCA_045805025.1 of Cytophagaceae bacterium. Classification (GTDB taxonomy): domain Bacteria; phylum Bacteroidota; class Bacteroidia; order Cytophagales; family Cytophagaceae; genus DATMOV01. The sequence continues at coordinate 4,460 of JBJMLY010000372.1, forward strand.
CTTTGTGAACGATTCTTTTGAATTTATGAACCAGCATGATCTGATGCTGGTTCCCTTGCTTTCAGGAGGAGGTATGAGGGTGAAGATCATCGAAGGCATGGCCGCTGGAAAAGTCATATTGGCTTCTGCGGTAGCCGCAGAAGGAATTAAGTGCGAGCACGGTAAAAATATTCTGGTTGCCGATAAGCCTGAAGAATGGATCAATACCATCCTGGATTATTTTCACGACCGGAAAAAATACCAGGCTATTTCCGGCAATGCCAGAAAAGTTATTGAGGCAGAATATTCAAGCGACAGGATTACGGCGAAGTTTGTTGATTTTTACAAAGACTTAATGACAGATTTCC
>JBJMLY010000373.1:0-2895 GCA_045805025.1 Cytophagaceae bacterium
ACCAAGGGCGACCTGCCCACACTGAAGGCTGCCTTTGTTGACGGCGATGTATTTACCGGCAACAAACAGCTGGATACACTGAAAACGCTGAAGAGCAAGCAGGACCTGATCGGAGAGGTCATCGGACTGTTGCAGTCTCCCGCGAAGAATGTCATTTCCGCTTTGAATGCAGGGGGCAAATTGGCCAGCCTCGTTCAGGCTTTGGAAAAAAGAGCACAGGCTGGAGAGGCTGCTAGCTAGTAGCTTTAAGCTCCACGTGCAGCATGTAGCTAAAATAGAATCCTAGGTCTTCGGGTATAAGTGAAGACAGATTATAAACCTTCCGCCGGAGCTTCGGTCCCGTGAAACGGGAAAGAGCAATGAAGGCGGTTATTAAAAAATGTAAAACATGGCCGATTTAAAAGCATTTGCCGAACAACTGGTAAACTTATCAGTAAAAGACGTAAACGAATTAGCAAAAATCCTGAAAGAAGAGTATGGCATTGAGCCTGCCGCCGCTGCTGTAGCTGTTGCTGCAGGTCCTGCTGCGGGTGGTGCTGCTCCTGCTGCCGAAGCTAAGACCAGCTTCAATGTAGTATTGAAAGCTGCCGGTCCCAACAAACTTCAGGTAGTGAAGGTGGTGAAAGACCTGACTGGATTGGGTCTGAAAGAAGCCAAGGATCTCGTTGATGGTGCGCCCAAACCGATCAAGGAAGGTGTGGACAAAGGCACTGCCGATGACCTGGCTGCCAAGCTGAAAGAAGCTGGTGCCGAAGTGGAGATCGCATAACCGCGGATTACCAGGATTACTATCACGGATTAAGAAAAGATTTTACAGACTAGATCCCGCCACCGGCGGGATCTTTTTTATCGCAAATGACAAAACGGAAAGATTTCACAGACCCGTCCTCAGTAGTCAACTTTACAACCATCCATTCCTCGACTAATCTCCGACCTCCCGTCCCTCATCCCTTATCTCTCATCTCTCATCCCCCTTCCTTGTCACCCCCGCTAAGGCGGGGCAGGCTCTGAGCTTGGCGAAGGGTCTTTCAGTCATAAGGTGAAGTATCATTAAGGGGGCTGACAATATTTTTTTAAGTCCAGTTCTGCACTACAGCTCCAAATAGGGAAGGATCTTCTGAAACGTGGCTTCGTCCATCAATAAAATATTTTTCAACTCCTCTAGGCTTTTGAAATTTCCATGCTGGTTTCTATACGCAATAATTGCATTGGCGAGCTTCCAGCGAATATAGGGATGCGATTTCAATTCCTCCATACCAGCGCTGTTGAGGTGCAGCTTCCGGACACTACCATTTAAGTGCAGATAAGGGAGTATGATCTGAAAAGTAGAATCTGAAATTCCATAAGTTTCTTTTACCTGCTTAATGGAATAAAATCCACCGAGCTTTTCGCGGAAATTCACAATCCGCCCACTGAGTCTGCTTCCAATACCGGGTAGTGCAGTCCATTCAGCTGAATCGGCCGAATTGATGTCGACAGCATTAATCTTTTTCTCGGGCCTCGACGTGTACTCTTTTTTATGCTCCGGTTGCTTTGCTTCGATGGAAATAAATCCCTTCACCCGTTCATAAAATTCGGGAGGCAGTCCCCAGATTTTTTTTAGATCATCCGGCTTATAAAACTTTCCTCCTTTGGACAGATAATGTTGAATGGTCCTGATCGTTTTTTCGGGCAAACCCAGTCTCCTCCAGTCCTCAACAGACAATGAATTTGGGTTGAAAGAAAACAATTCACCCATTTTCCAGTTCCCCGAATTACTACGGGTAGCATGGCTGGCTCTGTTCTGTGTGCGGTTTCCCCGGGCCGAAAGGCTGTCCATGGCCAATTGCAGCAGGGGCGAGGCCTTAAGAGGAAACGCCCGGTTTCTGGAAAGGAATAAAGGAACAGAATAGATGATCGCGATCAGGAAAAGCAGGGAGATAATGCCCAGCCTGTCTCTTTTGCTGAAATACAAGTAGTCTTTTATCCATTTGGGGAGAACCATGGTAAAAAGTTACCATGTATTAAAGCATTGCCAAAAGTATTATGGCTCAATCTTTGTGTGCAAAAAAACCTTGTTGGTGTGGGGTAATTGCTTACTTTTGCAGTCCTTTAGTTTTGGCCAAAAACATTTTGACGTCGCAATTCATCCTTAAATAGTTCAGTTGCAGCGGCTTTTATTCGCCTTAGGCGGATAGAGGCCTGCAGATGATTTGCCCGTCAATAACATAAAACCGGTTTTTATTCATATGCCTACAACTTTGAATCAAAGGGTTAATTTCGGTAAGATTGGAAACATCGCCGAAACGCCCGATCTTCTGGCTGTACAGATCCAATCTTTTAAAGAATTCTTCCAGTTAGAAACTACCCCTGACAAACGAAACGTTGAAGGTCTGTTCCGTGTGTTCAAAGAAAATTTTCCCATCACCGACACCCGCAACATTTTCGTTCTTGAATTCCTGGATTATTTTATCGATCCTCCCCGCTATACCATTGAAGAATGTATGGAGCGCGGCCTAACCTATGCCGTTCCCCTCAAAGCAAAGCTCCGTTTGAGCTGTAACGATGAAGAGCACATCGATTTCCAGACCATCGTACAGGATGTGTTCCTCGGAAATATTCCCTATATGACACCCCGCGGCACCTTCGTGATTAATGGAGCCGAGCGCGTGGTTGTTTCCCAGTTGCACCGTTCTCCCGGAGTCTTCTTTGGTCAGTCCATTCACCCCAACGGAACCAAGATCTACTCCGCGAGAGTGATCCCCTTCAAAGGCGCCTGGAAGGAATTTGCTACCGACATCAACAACGTGATGTACGCGTATATCGACCGGAAGAAAAAATTCCCCGTAACTACTTTACTTCGTTCAATTGGTTATGAAACCGATAAAGACATACTGGAATTATTCGGTATGGCTG
>JBJMLY010000374.1:0-6132 GCA_045805025.1 Cytophagaceae bacterium
CATGATGCAGTAAGAAAATAATTCCAGACCTTTCTCCTGCTGACAGAATTTTAAACTTTCGATAAGAATATCTCTGTACTCTCTTCGTGTAAATACATCAACCCAGTTGACGACTGAAAAAGTAATAAAATAAGGTTTATCCTGATTAAGGATTTTATATTTCGAACTCATAGCTGATTGATTTTCTAAAAGTAATCACAAAACTTAAAAAAGTTAATTGCTTTTTTAAGTCTAAAGACTTAGATTAAGCATGGCACAAGTCTCCCCTGCACACATTCCATTGCGGGAAGACTTGCGCCAGAGAGGGCAATTGTAACGGCACGTAAAGAAGAGAACAAGAAAATGGCAATATCTGACAGGACAAGAAAAAGCCTTTGGGCAAAATCAGGTAACAGGTGTTCTATCTGTAAGACCGAGTTGTTTTCTAACAAACAAGACACCGAAGAATTTAATATTGGTGAGGAATGTCATATTATCAGCAGCAAGACAAATGGACCAAGACACAAACCGAATATAGAAGACTACGACTTGTTTGACAACCTTATTTTATTGTGTCGTAATCATCATCGCGAAATTGACGAACTAATCGACACTTATACGGAAGAGCTTTTAAGATATATTAAATTTAATCACGAAAATTGGGTGCAAGTCACAATTAACAATGCAATAAATTCAGACAAAAAAACTAAACCTAAATTTTTGACACGAATTACTTCGGGAAAAGAACTTTTTAACATTATTTCAGACTCACACGGTTATCGAACAGATTATGACGAAGTAGACAATGAAGACGATGCAAAATATATAGGAGGTGTTTTACAAGAATTGGTTGATTATGGCGACATAAGTGGAATGGTTGAAACTTATGACAAAGTTCAAATGGGACTTGGACTTAAAAAACTGTTAGACGACCTTGACGAAAAAGGTTATTACCTATTTGGAGAACGTAACGTTGAAAGAATTAAATATGCAAATGGTGAAACCGACAAATGGTCAATTGCGACAATAGTAATTAAGAAAAAAGATAGTTCTGAAATAATAAAACTTGACTTGGACGAAATAAGAAAAAATACCAGCACCTAGCACGAGTTTTGCGTCAGGCGGGCTGACGGAAAACTTGGAGCTGAGTACTTCTTTAACCCCCTGTTGTCCTTAGTGTTCCGCAGGATCACTACGGACTTTTTTTATAAAATGGAAAGTCTGCGACTTTTCTTGCTTCGCAGAAGCAAAATGCCAGCGTTAACAGCATCTGCCTGGAGATGAAAATAAAGCTTTATATTCGGCAAGCTGAAAGCATCAGCTATAGTAACCACAAGTTACGCTTCGCTAAACTTGCGGTAGGGAGTTGATTAATAAAGAACCATTTTATACACAAGTTAAAAAAGACTATGGAAAACAGCGACAAACTAAAAGAATGCTATAAAGCAGCGTTAAACTATCCCGACCTTGCCAGGCGATTAAGCCTGATTGGGGTAGAATCATATACAGTCGATGCAGCAAGCAGTACGATACTTTATCGGTTTGCCATCGGCAAAAATATTATACACGAGGGAAATAGTACTCCAAGAATTATTAATCAGAATTTCGATCAGCAAAAAACAATTAAGGCTATCAGAAATAATCAGCAAGGGCAAACAGATTATCCGGGTTTCATGAATGAGATTGCAGAGGCCGGCGTTCGGTTTTATGAAGCTACATTGACTGGTGAAAACAGAAGAGTTACCTATATAGGAATTGGTGGTTTTTACGAAGAAGCAATTCCACAGTAATGAAAACAACAATTTTACTAATCCTGGCAGCTTTCCTGATTTCAAGCTGCAGCAACTCAGACAGCAAAAAGATGACATCTTCAACAACAGACAACGAAACCAGACAGGACAGTACAAGTGGTTATGCGACTGTAAACGGGTTAAAAATGTATTATGAAATCCATGGAACGGGAACACCTCTGGTTTTAATTCATGGGGGCGGCTCCACAATTCAGACAACGTTCGGCAGAATTTTATCATTGCTGGCAAAAAATCATAAAGTCATTGCGGTAGAAATGCAGGCTCATGGGCATACGGCTGACATTGACAGACCTTTGACATTTGAGCAGGATGCCGATGACATTGCCGCACTCTTAAAGCAACTCAAAATTGATAAGGCAGACATTTTTGGTTTCAGTAACGGCGCAAGCACAACCCTTCAGTTTGCCATCCGACATCCTGAAATGACAAACAAAATAATTGTTGCTTCCACTTTTTATAAAAAATCAGGTGCTCCCGACTGGTTCTGGGAGATGATGAGCAACCCGACCTTCGAAGGCATGCCCCAGATCTACAAAGAAGCCTTTCTGAAAATTAACCCGGATACCAATGCGCTTCGCCGCATGTATGAAAGGGATGTCGCAAGAATGCAGGCATTTCCAAGTATTTCAGACGAACAAATGAAATCAATTAAGGCACCTGCTTTTATTATTATGGGCGACAGAGATGTGCTCACTCCTGAACATGCAGTTGAAATGCAGCGCCTGCTCTCCAATTCAAGGCTGGCAATAATTCCTGGCGGACATGGAGAATACATCGGAGAGATCACAACGCCAGGAGACACGGTTTTAATTTCTGCGACTGCATCCATGATAAGCAGATTCCTGAGCCAGCCAATGCCGAAAAAGGATTAGCACATGGAATGGGCAAGAATGGCTTTGTCCTCGTTTTAGAGTATTAGTGATATAATCTTTCATTTATTATTTTGAATTAAACGAAGATTTCTTATATTCAATCTCTATTTTTCAAACACTTAACCTATGCATATGAAAAACCGATTGAATTTTGCCATGATCCTGCTCTGCCTGGTCGTGGTTTCTTTAACCGTCTCCTGTAAAAAGAAGAAGGAAGATCCTCAGCCTTCTGCATCGACCAATGTCGGTAACAACTCCAACCTTACCGTAGCCAGCGATCAATCCTTCCATAAAAAATGGGCCAATCCCGCCGCTTACCGATTTGGTGTAGGAATGATGAGACAAGCTGCCGGTGCCGCAACAGCAGGTACTTCTGATTATGCCTGGTTCGACTTTTCGCCTTATGGCATTTTCGTGATCATGAAGATCGACAGTTCTATCATCGAAGGAACCTATACTTACGATGCACCCAACAACAAACTGATCCTGGATGGCTTCGGAGAAATTCAGATTACCACCGTTTCTTCTACCGATTTCTCGTTTACGCTCACTCCGACTTCGGGAACTCCTGAAACCGTCATAGCCAATGCAGGCACAGTAGTGGATCAGACTTCCAAGACCCTGCAGTTTGCCCGTGTCTGGAAGCTGACCAAACAAACCCAGAATGGTACCGATACCGGTATCCTTTCTCTCATGGATTCAGCCTATGTTATGGTCTCTAAATATGGAACGCACATGCTTGCCATGAAAAATTTTCTGGGTTCAGATAGCTACACACCTCAGGTATGGAAATGGTCCGACGCAAGTCAGGCCAATATCTGCGTGGGTGACTTTGTTCCCGATTGCAGCTCCACCATTACGATTACCTTAACTTCTGCCAATAAAATGGTGGCTGATTATAAAGATGGAGCGGATGTTATGCATGAGGAGTATGAGGAGCTGATCATACAATAAGCTTCCCTTCCTTGAATAAAAAAGGCTTTACACAGTAAAGCCTTTTTTATTGTATGTACGTTCCTGGGAAATTGTTTTCAGTCCAGACTTCGCTTGAAATCCATAATTTCTGCCGGTACGGCTACTCCTGTATCCTGGAAGAGGGAGATGGCCTGATCAATGTCTTCCCTTGACTGTTTCGAATCATCGCAGATCCTGGCTCGTATGTAAAAGCCGTAAGGATCATTAGGAATAATGTCTATATAATGATTCACCGCTTTCATCGCATCCTGTTTCTGGAAGGTGGTATACCTCAGGGAAGCGATATCAAGCAGGTAGGAAAAATGAGTGGAATCCCGTTCAATGGATTTGCTCAGCATAAAAGCGGCTCTGCTCAGTTCTCCTTTTTTAGCCATCGCTTTGGCAATGCTCAGGTAAACTTCGGCCTCCGCGCTGCTGTCAAGATCGGCGCGCATTTTATAATCGTTGATGGCTTTGTCGTATTGCTTCATATTCATATTCAGCTCGGCTCTGATCTTATACCAGCGGGCATTTTTCGGTTCTTTCTGAATAGCCTGGTTGATAAATTCCATGGCTGCCATTTTATCGTTTCTTGCCAATCGATCCAGCGATTTGTCGGCCAGCTTTTCAGCTTCGGTTTTCTTATATTCCCTTACTACCTCATTCCAGCGCTTGTCGTCCTGCTTCAGATTGTCGAGCAGGCTGTCCTTCTCGAGCTCACTGAGCGTACCCATAGATTTTGAATTAATATGCTCACGCAGATAGGCTGCCGATCGGTCCAGGTCTATTTTCAAGGCATACGCTCTTGCCAGGTCAATGCTGGCGCGTCCCGGATTTTTTTCATAATCTTTATGAAAGTCAGCGACGGCTTCGGCCAGTTTACCGGCTTTCATATAAGCCAGACCTCTGAAATGGTAAATCTGATCGGCGTAGTTCTGGTTGTTGATTGCAGCTGTAAAATATTTTACAGCTTCAGGATACAATCCTGCATTTTGAAAATAGAGGCCTCTCATGTAGTTTGAAAAAGCCCGCTGTTCCACAAGGTCTTTGTCCCAGGCAATGATCCCGGCGCTGTCGGAGCTCAGGTCGCGGATTAATAATCGTTTGCCGTCTCTGGTATAGGCCACGTATTTTCCATCGTTGCTTACGCCGAATGTTTTTACATCGTTGAAGACATGCTTCTTAAGCGTCTTCCCCGAATCAAGGCTGATCAGGTCCAGGCAGTTGCTATAGACCGAGAGTAATAATTTGCCGTCGTTGCTGCACCGCAGGCTGCTGACACCTGCAGGCTGAATCGGCTCTTCCAGATCAATAATAGGTTTATAATTTTCAACATCGTAAATATGCTTTGAGCCCTGAGTAACAAAGAATTTATTGTCGGGACTCAGCACGATGTATGAAGTTTCATTTTTAAGCTTATGTTTTATTTTTTTCTCCGGATCGTCTTTATAAAGTACATAAAGATTTTTGTTCCCGGTGGCGACCAGGAACGTTTTGCTGTCGGAACTCATGGCCAGATCATGCACCAGGGTGTCGACCGGAATTTTATGAGGGAAGTCAATGCGCTCAAAAGTTTCGATGTCGATCAGGCCGATGTTGGCAAACTTATGTCCGTCGTTTCCATAGCCGATAGCAATGAGGTATTTCCCGTCGGGTGTAAATCCTTCCATCTGCTGGTCCAGAAAACAGCGTACGGCTTTTCCTGTACGCAGGTCCCACAAGCAGTGGTAGAAATTGCCATTGCCTGTTACCATATGCGAGCCATCGCGGCTGATGAATATTTTGTTGATCTGGTAGCCATGCTTGAAAGACTTCTGCATGGCTCCGGTAGAAGCATCCCAGATCTTGACGGTCTTATCGTCAGCACCTGTGATAACAAGCCTGTTATCCGGGCTGAAAATGATCACATGCATATTTTTTTCATGCGCCACTTCGGTTTCCTGGGCAAATAAAAAGGCCGACTGAAAGATCAGCAGGTATAGCAGTATAAATTTTTTCATAACGGATATCTTTATCACACGTCTCCATTAAGGAAAACAGGAAACAGCGCGATATTGTTATTCGTCAATAACGAAGAGGGGGTTGTAATATCCGGAAACCCGGTTATTACAACCCCCTCTGAAAATCGAATGAATATGTTGAACTACTGGCCCTTCTTTAATAAAGTGCCTGACGCGAATACGATTTTGGCGGTGTCAGAAATACAGTGATGTTTCCAAATGGCGCCGCTGTAAGCGTATTTTTTATAAGCGGATCTCCCCGAACCAGAAATCGGGTCAATGAAAACTGTTGATCCTGCTTGGTCGTGACATTGAAGCTGATAGGTTGCCGTATACCTGTGGATACACTTAACCAGAGAATTTTGTAAAGTTGTCTTTCATATTCAATAAAAAGATCAAGATATGATCTTCTGAGCTGAAGAGCTGGATGTTGGGGAATGGATGGATTGTTGATGGAGATATTATAGGCGGCCCCGGCCAGATCATAGCCAATGTTGGCCAACGATTGATCATTGA
>JBJMLY010000375.1:0-3582 GCA_045805025.1 Cytophagaceae bacterium
CTGCCGACGGATTTTTCCAATGGGATGGCACGGGGCAATCGGGAAGTAAAGTAGATCCTGGCTATTTCATCATTTTGCTGGAAGTCTTTAACCTGGAAGGCGATGTGAGAAAGTACAAGGAAACGGTCGTGGTGGCGGAGAAGTAGTTTAATAAAATAAGAGATGTACCGCCTTAGTATTTTTTATTTACTATTTTTAAAATTTCAGCCACGGTAAAATTTTCTGATCCCCCGCAGCCATCGCAGTAACTATAGCGAAAGCTTTCATTTTTGAATTTATTAAAAAGAGGCTCAATACCCTTATGCTGCTCTTTGTTAAATACTAATAATCCGAATAAGCGGTCATTCGGATTCAGACTCAGCAGTAATCGTTTAATATCATTCTCTGGCAGAGAACGTCTCTGTAATTTTATAAACTCAATTCCCAACAGCGTCGGAGATCCGGCTGCGCCACAATGAAGTCCGAATATTTCATTCAGATCAATATAGCTCAGCGGCAATGAGGCCAGATCCGGCATCATATCATATTGTCTTTTGAAATAATCGTTCAATTTCGCGAGTTCTGCTGAGTAGGTATAAGTGGTGTCTCTCTGACTTACCTCATCGTAAAACTTGAGATCTTTCACTATGCTTACTAAAGCGACTGTATCTTTCAAACAAACTATTTCATAAAGCATTGGACTGTTTTTCAAATCACATATAAAGGTCACAGAGATAGAATCATCCGGTTTGTAGGTAAGAAAACTTTTGCTTTTAATAAGAGAGGCATTTGCTGAAAATGGTTTTCCGGGTAAGCTGGAAAAGAATGCTCTATCCTGGGCATTGGATTGTCTGGACACTAGTAAAAAGAGAGAAAGTAAAACAGGAATATATTTCATAGAGTGTTGTTTTTGGCTGGAGAAAAGCTCCACAACGGCGAGTTTTTCATTACTTACAGGACAATTATTTCCTCCTCTCCCCTCTTAGATATTCTACCGAATAAGAATATTCTCCGTTGGGTCTATAAAACTTCCATTCTCCCTCCTTCAGTCCGTTTAGATATTGGCCTCTTGAAAAATCCGTGTGCTTATAAGACAGTTTATTCTCATCGGGATCATAATTTTCATAATATTGATTTTCAATCCATTCTCCCACTTTCTCGCCGTTTAAGAAATTTCCCTCTGCAAGCATTCTGCCGTCAAAGATAAAATAGGTCCACTTACCAATTGGAATTCCATTTTCAAACCTCCCTTTACCATTTGAATTTCCATTGGAGTATCTGACATCTACATACCCGCTTTTTACTTTCTGCACTTCTGCAAGAAATCTTAGCTCATGCTTATAGCTTAAAAGCAAATAATCAATTACCTGAAGAGTATCGAGTTCTTTCTCCGAATAAATTTTTTTTGTCCCGGCACAAAAGTGTGAAGTAAGATCTCCCTGCTCATTTCTTCGTCCATAAATAATAAAGGTATCCCCCACGTGAGGGGCCAGATTAAAATTGCAGGAACTATACTGATGATACCCATTTACCATTTTTGACATCCGTTGACCTTTGTAAATAGTAAGTGGAGTCAGGAAGGTCGTCTGAATATACTTCGTATCCTCCGTCAAAACACTGTCGATCCTGGCGGTAAAAACAAATTCGAAGTCATTATACCATTCCAGTGTAATTTCGGAATTGGAATTTTTAGGGTAGCCGGTGCAGCTGCAAGTGTATCCCTGGTGCAGAAAAACCAGAGAACAAAACGTCCATAAAACCAGTGTCTTCAAAATGGTAGAGGTTTATTCCGTTACAAGCCTTTGTATAATATCCCACTTAAATTTCATTATTCCAACTCAACATCCCTATACGCCATATTCCACTTAAAACTTAAAACTCATAACTTAAAACTTGCCCTTTTCGCACTTATCCACATTATTTCCCGAAATGTTTAAAACTTTCTAATCCAATGAATTCCTGTTTTCCACCTAAATAGTAAAACATTAGTCCATATACCCTGTTAAGTACCTGAAATTTAAAATCTGCTGCTTACGAATGAGATATTTTTCTGCTACATTTGCAGAAAAATTTTCCTATACACCATGAGTAAGAAGCAACTACCAAAGAAGGGGGGGAAAGCAGCGAAGGCAGTGAAAAAACCGGCCAAATCTGCCGCTAAAAAAGCCGCAAAACCGGCTAAAAAAGCGGTGAAGAAGCCAGCCGCCAAGAAAAAGGCAAGTCCTGCCAAAGCCAAACCCGTCAAAAAATCTGCTTCGAAAACTCTAAAGCCTGTTAAAAAAGTAAAGGCTGCAGTGAAAAAAGTGGTGAAAAAGACTGCTGCAACGGTGGCTAAAGGGAGCAAAAAAGTCGTAAAAGCTGTTAAATCTCAGGTAAAGAAACAAGCGCCTGCTGTGAAGAAAATGGTGGAAACCATTATCCCGACTCATAAAGAGGCTCAGCTGAGCATGTTTCAGAACCATAACACGAATAAGGTATCAAAAAACAACCAGGAAGACATGAGTAAAGACGAAAGAACAAGGTATTCAGACGAGGAGCTTAAAGAATTTGAAGTCCTGATCTCTGACAAGCTGAGCCAGGCGAAAAAAGAGCTTACTTACATTAAAGAAGCGCTGAGCAAGAAGAACGATACAGGCACCGACAATACCGGCGGAACGCTCAAGCTTCTGGAAGACGGAGCAGACACTGCCGAAAAGGAAAACTTCACGCAACTGGCTGCCAGACAGCAGAAATTTATCCAACAGCTGGAAAATGCGATGGCACGCATCAAGAATGGAACTTACGGCATCTGCATCGACACGGGAAAGCTTATTCCAAAAGAAAGACTTCGTGCAGTACCGCATACTCAGCATTCGATTGAAGCCAAATTAAACAGAAAAGACTAATGGACTTTCTCCAGAACCATATTGAAAGCCTGGTTTTCTGTTCGACCGATCCTATCAAGGTCGAAGAGATCAAGCAGTGCCTGAACGAAATGTTCGAGGCGGATATTCCCGAAGAGGATATACAGGGCGCGCTTGAAAATCTTATCAAAAAATACGAAGAGGATATATATCCCTTCCAGGTGCACAGAACGGCAGGAGGTTTTCAATTCCTGACAAAGCCTGCCTATCAGTCCAGCATCAGTATTTTGCTGAAGCAGAAGTCTAAAAAAAGACTTTCTACTTCATCGCTGGAAACCTTGGCGATCATCGCTTACAAGCAGCCGATCACGAAGGGCCATATTGAGCAGATCCGCGGTGTTAACTGCGATTATGCCATTCAACGATTACTGGAAAAACAGCTAATCGAAATACAGGGTAAATCAGACGGGGTAGGCAAGCCTATTCTTTATGGTACTACCGAAAAATTCATGGATTACTTCGGCATCAACAGCTTGAAAGATCTTCCATTGCCTAAAGATTTCGGTACTACAGAAAATCAAATCGGAGAAACCGGCGACCCTGAGCATATGAGATCGGAAGAAGAACCAAGAATACAGGATTACAGGAACGATGAAGAAGCAGGCACGAACGAATCTGAGCCCAGCATAAATCCAAACCCGGAGAGCACCGAAACCGATCAGAACTCTTCTACAGAAGACCAACCAGACAATGAGTAAAA
>JBJMLY010000376.1:0-5687 GCA_045805025.1 Cytophagaceae bacterium
AACACCGTTGGAAACCGTATAATAAAAATCACAGACACGGGTGCAGCTTCTGCCGCGACTACTCTGGTTACCGCTTCGGCCAATACCTGGTTCCATGGAATTTCTTTTGCACCGACCTGTCCAGTTCCTCTTCAGCCTGCCGCCTTTACCGCAAGCTCGGCCAGTGTAAACTATGCTCAAACCGGTGTAATCTATACGGTACCGAATGATCCTTCTGCAACTTATTTGTGGTCGTATAGCGGAACGGGTGTTACCATTAATGGAAGTGGAAATAGTGTAACGTTGGATTTTTCTTCAACAGCAACAGCAGGCACATTGAGTGTTACAGCTTCGAACGGTTGTGGAACAAGCGCTGCAAGAAGCATGACGATCGGCATTAAGGGCGCTATTCGGATTACTGAATATATGTATAATGGTAACGGAGTATCGGGCATAGGTGAATATGTTGAATTTACCAATGTGGGTGGTGCCAATGTCGATATGACCAGCTGGAGTTTTGACGACAATACCCGCACACCGGGCTCACAAAGTCTGAGCGCTTTTGGAATTGTGAAACCGGGGGAGTCAGTGATTTTTACAGAGCTTGCTGCCGGCACCTTTCGTTCGAACTGGAATCTCTGTGCCGGAATAAAAATAATCGGAGGCAATACCAATGGATTAGGTCGTGAAGATGAAATTAATTTATACGATGCCTCGAACAACCTAATCGATCGCCTGACGTATGGCGATCAGACATTTTCTCCCGGTTCCATCAGAACGACAACGAAAAGCGGCTGGGTGAGTGCAGCAGGCATTGGTAACAATACGATCACGCAGTGGACTTTATCTTCCGCTGCAGATGGAGAAGCTTCTTTTACTTCTTCCCTGGCTGAAATAGGTAGTCCCGGTAAAAGTACCCGTGCCACTGTTTCTTTTGATCCCTGCTTTGTACCGAACTCTGCGCCAACGATTGTCATGGATGTAGTGGGTACCAGTAATTACCTGGATGGAGGCATCGGCATTGCGCCTGCTAGTTCTTATGGTCTCAGCGGTGTGATCAGTGACCCCACTGATCCTGCGGCCACACTGGGAATTAATTTTACGATCGGAGATGCGGAAACAGCAGCAGGAAGTCTAACAGTCAGTTTTACAAGCAGCAATACCACGGCGGTTCCTGTTGCAAATATTACGATGACGGGAGGCGGCGCTGCAAGAACGATTAAAATTATTCCCTCAGCTGTTGGTTATTCTAATATTACAGTCAATGTCAGCGATGGTGCCTTGACCACATCCTATGTTCTTGCCTACGCAGCTTCAGCGGCTTCATCGACGCCTGCCAATACACGCTGGCATACGGGTATGTCCGATGCTTCGGATGGGATAGCGCTGGATGATAACTATTATATCAGCGGAGACGATGAGCTGGATGTTCTGAATGTATACTCAAGATCCGCTTCCGGTTTACCGCTTGTTTCGTTTGATTATGCCTCAAGCCTTGCTTTGCCTAATCCTTCCAAACCGGAAGTTGATCTGGAAGCAGCAGCAAAAAGCACAGCCAACGCAAACAGAATTTACTGGCTTGGATCCATGAGCAATGGTAAGGCGCCTTTTCCCAATCTGGCGAACCGGGACCGGATCTTTGCCACGACGGTTACAGGAACAGGAGCCGCAACATCCTTTTCTGTAGTTGGCTATACAAGCCTGAGGTCGGATATCTTAACCTGGGGAGATTCCCACGGATATAATTTCACTGCCAGCGCCGCTGCCGGCGTTGATTCAAAACAAACGGATGGGTTTGCTGCGGAAGGAATGGTTTTTGGTCCGGATAACACCACCTTATACATAGGTATGAGAGCGCCTCTGGTGCCTGCCGCTAACCGCACGAAAGCAGTGATTGTTCCGGTTTTAAATTTTGAGTCCTGGTTTAATAATGGTACTCCTGCAGGAAGCCCGGTATTTGGCGCACCCATCGAGCTCGATATGGGAGGAAGAGGTTTTCGCGACATGTTCAGATTATCCAATGGTACCTATATTATCGTAGCAGGAAATCCGGCAGGAAGTCCTTTGACAAGTGCCTTGTATAAATGGACAGGAAATGCGGCTGATGCGCCGATACTAGTATTGTCCTCTGCAGATGCCGTATTAAATATGGAAGGTGCTATGCAGGTTAATATTAGCGGACAATTATCTCTCACTCAATTGCAGCTTATTTCAGACGGGGGAGATGAAATACTTTATAACGACGGATCGGAAGCAAAGGATTTTGCAGATCTGAAGCTGAGAAAATTCAGGTCAGATATGGTGAGCGCTCTGGATCTTTGTATGCCGACCAAGGGAGATACAACGGCAACAGCATGCAATAATTTTTTATGGTATGGAACAACTTACAGTTCTTCAGGAACTCCTACCCATACACTGATAAATGCAGGAGGATGCGATTCGGTTGTGACGCTGCATCTGACGATCAGACATAGTAATACGGGTGATACTACCGCGGCAGCTTGCAATAATTTTACCTGGTATGGTACGAACTACACCAGTTCAACGACTGCAACGCATACGCTGATGAATGCGGCTGGCTGCGATTCGGTTGTGACGTTGCATTTGACAATCAGACAGAGTAGTACTGGTGATACTACAGCGATAGCTTGCAATAATTTCACCTGGTATGGCACGAACTACACCACTTCAACGACTGCAACGCATACGCTGATAAATGCGGCTGGCTGCGATTCGGTTGTGACGCTGCATCTGACGATCAAACATAGCAATACAGGTGATACCACAGCAGTAGCATGCAATAATTTTACCTGGTATGGTACGAACTACACGAGTTCAACGACCGCAACGCATACATTGCTGAATGCAGCTGGCTGCGATTCTCTCGTGTCCCTGCACCTGACCATCAATCACAGCAGCACTGGAGATACTACTGCGACCGCCTGCAATAATTTTACATGGTATGGAATTACTTACACCACATCAGGATCACCCACTCATCACTTTACCAATTCCGCAGGATGTGATTCGCTGGTAACGCTGCATCTGACCATTCATCAAAGTACTGCTTCCAGCACGACCCATACTGCTTGCGACAATTATACCTGGAATGGAGTTACACATACTTCATCGGGAACGTATTCAGCGCATTTTACCAATGCGGCAGGTTGTGACAGTACAGCATCGTTGACATTGACAATTAATAGCACCCCTGCTGTGCCGGTAATTACGCAAAATGGAAACCAGCTGAGCAGCAGCGCGGCATCAGGAAATCAATGGTATAAAAACGGATCGTTGATTGCTGGCGCTGTAGCACAGAATTATATAGCCACTTCATCGGGAAATTATACGGTCATCAGTTCCGCGAATAATTGCAGCAGCAATCCTTCGGCATCCACAAGCTATACAGTTACCGGGCTTGTTTCAGCAAATGGTGTATCTGGTGTTCAGGTGTATCCGAATCCATTCAGTCATCAACTTACCCTTAACTATTACCTGGAAAATAATTCTGTGATTAATATAGAACTGCTTGATTTAACCGGTAAACAGATCTCGTGGGTAGTAAGAGACGAAGAACAGAATGCCGGCGAACATCAGCATACATTTAATGCCGCTGAGTATAAATTACAAAGAGGCTTATATCTGATACGTTTAACAACTGGCTCTGCATCGCAATCAGTAAAAGTAAACTACATGGAATAAATTAGTTTTTGCTTAGGAAGAGAGGCCGTACCAGTTTTGCGGCCTCTTTTTTTGTTCCATATATAATTTCATGCATTCTGTTACACAGGCACTTGACTTCAATGTCTTTTTTATTGTTAATCGTATCTTAATAATCACTTCGTTTTTATAATCATTTCTTAATTGTCGAACGCTAATCTGGTAATCTTCGGAAAATACATTTGCGTCAAATAAAAACTCTCATGAAAACCCTTTTGTACACCTTATTATTTCTGAATGGAATTTTTCTCCTGTCCTCAGGTGAAAATGCAAGTGCTCAGATGCTTGATTATTCTTTTGTAGTGGTGGGATGTAACCGTGTTGATTACACGGACACTTCCGCTACGACAGGCACATCGTTAGCTACCGGAGCAAGTACGGCTAACGTATATCAGTTAAACCGCTTATTCACCGAAGTTTCACAGCTAAATCCCAAGCCAAAATATTTATTTATGGCAGGTGATGTGGTGATGGGCTACATCAATGACACGGTAGCATTGGCTAAACAGCTCAATAACTGGAAACTGATTTATTCCCAGCATCCGATTTCTTTGTCAGGAATACAGCTGGTCGTTGTTCCGGGCAATCATGAAACTCAGGATAAGGCAGCCGGCAAAAAATCCTTTGTAGCAGCCGAAAGAACTTTTCTACGGGTAATGGCACCTTATATTATAGGCAGCAACGGTCCCGGAATAGGAGGGCCTGACAATCTTCTGACCGATCAAAGCAAACTGACTTACTCTTTCAATAGCGGTTGTGATCATTTTATCATCGTCGATACAGACCCTGTAGGTAAAGACAGCCGAGTGCCTTATAAATGGATGGCTACGGATATACAGAATGCAAGAGCAAATGGAGCTCGTCATATTTTTGCCATAGGACATAAACCAGCGTATGCTTCTCCGCTCAAACCATTGGATGGTCTGGAGGTATTTCTTCCCGAACGCGACAGCTTATGGAAGCACCTGGAAAATAATCAATGCGAAGCTATGTTTTCCGCGCATAATCACCTTTGGGATACGATTCATCCTCATGCAGGTAAAACATGGCAGATCATTGCCGGCAACGGAGGATCAAGGGTGGAGACTAGCTGGATGGGTTCAGGTCAATCGTATTTTGGGTTTACCCTGGTCAATATTTATGGAAATAATCAGGTAAACGTAAAGAGTTTGGGTCGTAATGCAGATATGGGCAGTCAATATTCATTGAATGAAGATGCAAATCTAACTACTGTAAGAGCTGACTTTAATATTGGCATAAGCCCGGTAATTGATCATACGGCGATGAGCGATCAGTCGGGGAAGGGGCCATTCACGGTAGTTTCTACCATAACAGATGATATGGGTGTAGTATCCGCGCAACTTAATTATTCGGTCAACGGAGTTTCAAAAACGCCTTTGAGTCCTGTTGTATCCGGAAACACCTATACGTTTACAATCCCTGCGAAGAGCGGCATTGGAAGTATCAGTTACAACATTCAGGCAAATGATATTTCAGCTATTAAATTTTACTCAACGGGCTGTCAAACCACATTCCATCAGTTTGCTTATGGTGTCAGCAGTCCAAGCAGCTCACAATCTCCTTATGTGAATCCGCTTAAAACAGGCGTTACATTTTCTTCAGTTCTTACGGCAGGCGATGTAGCCGGCGGTTATAAGATGTGCGGTACTCCAGACGGCCTTGGTGCTTTTGACAACGGGAACGGTACATTCACCTTGCTGATGAACCATGAATTCGGGAACACGGTGGGCGCGGTAAGAGCCCACGGTTCGATCGGTGCCTTTGTTTCCAAATGGGTGATCAATAAGTCGGATCTTTCTGTGGTAAGCGGCGGAGACCTGATGCAGAATGTCAATCTTTGGAACGGTACAGGATATACCACTTATAATTCTTCCAACCCATCGAGCCTTGCCGCCTTCGGTCGTTTCTGTTCGGCGGATCTTCCGGCTCCTTCGGCTTTCTACAATGCTTCCACAGGTTTGGGAACC
>JBJMLY010000377.1:0-5435 GCA_045805025.1 Cytophagaceae bacterium
GATTTTCAGCACTCCTGCCACTTTTATAAAAATACAGGCAGCAATAATGCTCCTGTCCTTTCTCATCAGCAGGATGACTTTCTGCAGAACACCATGGTCGATGTAGGCGAAAATGCGGCACCGGCTTTTGCTGATTACGACGCGGATGGCGATCTGGACATGTTTGCAGGAAATCGGGGTTTGTACTATGGCCCCGGCTTTTCCGCCAGCATCAATCTGTTTCTGAACACCGGAACAAACAGCAATCCATCGTATACCCTGATCAATGAAGATTATCTTAATTTCTCTACCCTGGGATTTACTTACATCCGTCCTGCCTTCACAGACATTAATGGAGACAACAGCACGGACCTGGTTTTTGCCGCTTATAATTCTTCCTCTGCATACACGATTCAGTATATACCTAATACAAATGCGGCAGGTACGCCCTATGCTTACAATCCGGCATCGATGACCACACTTCCTGTATCGCCAGGTCATGAGGACAGTCCCTGCTTTTACGACGTGGATGGCGATCTTGACCTCGATATACTGATGGCAAGAGCCAACGGTAACCTTGCCTATTTTGAGAATACCGGAAGCAATGCCTCTCCTTCCTACACGCAGGTAACCAACACTTTCGGGGGAATTACCGTGGACGGACCTCACAACAGAATTTATCTCACTCTTACTGTTATGGATGCCGACGCCGACGGAAATCCTGATCTGGTTACAGCGGATAATACAGGCAGACTTCGCTATTACTCTGATTTTCTTTCCAACATCAACGGAACGTTTACGCCCATCGATATCCAGGTGGATTCATCGCTCACCTACAACCTGGGCAAAATTCTATACCTCACCAATGCGGACCTGAATAATGACGGAAAAAAGGAACTGATCATCGGCAGCAATACAGGCGGATTGATCTGCCTGAATACTTCGGCTACGCATATCAATGTATCTGCCATTACAAAGTCTTCTTTGTTGCTGGAAGATATTATGCTCTTTCCAAATCCTGCAAATCAGGATCTGACAATTTCAGCTCCCTACCAGGGACACTTTTCTCTGATTGATATATATGGCCGGACAGTAAAGGATGAACAGAGTTTTGTAAAAAATACTCCTCAATCGGTATCTCTTGATGACTTACCTTCCGGCATCTATTTTCTCCGCTTTGAAACCGACGACCACCGGTCAGCGATGAAAAAGATTGTGGTGCAGAAGTAAGATCACTTTCTCCTGAGCATAATCGAAGCATTGTATGATATCAGACTGATGTTTCTTTAGCATAGAACCCTTCGACTCCGCCCAGGGTGACAGAAATAGTACAGATAATAGTAGCAGCAGTGGGTCAATCTGATTTCAGTTGTTAATTCATGCTAAGTATCCTGACATGCGACAGAATTTTATAACAGAACTACCTGTTTGTCATGCTGAGCGGAGTCGAAGCATTGTCTGATATAGAAACCAGTTTCTTAACCATAGACTCTTCGACCCCGCTCAGGGTGACAATAGTAATGATTCAATTTGATTTCTTGCAAGGTGCTTTTCTGCCACACAAATAAGTATCAAAAATTAAAAAAGCGCCCGGCTCTTTCGACCCGGACGCTTTAAGTTTGATGTTGTCGCTTGCTTACTTCACCGCGCTTCCAATAATCTGGATCCAGCCTCTGTATTCGGTATCGCCGCAGCCTGTCCTCAGATGGTAATAGTACATTCCATCGGTCAGACCTTCTGCATTCCAGGTGTTGTTGTAGCTCGCCGCCTTAAATACTCTTTCTCCCCATCTGTTATATACTTCCAGGGAAGCGCCCGGCTGCAATGCCTGAGACGTATTCAGATCCTTGACGATAAGTCTCTCGTTGAGTCCGTCCAGGTTTGGCGTCAGAAGGTTATTGATAATCAATACCTCGCTCTCGACCATATGAACGATCACACTGTCTTTATTGGAAGAACAGCCCTGGTTAACCGTATCGGAAGCAATTACATAATAGGTTACCGTAGTGGTCTGCGGACTTACGGTAATCGCCGGATTCTTCGTATTGCTGGTAAAGCTGTTGTCGGAACTTGTCCAATGGTAAAGATATCCACCCGAACCGCCTGTTACATTCAGGCTCAGATCCCGTGGCTTACCCACGCAAACTGTATCGGAAGGACCTGTAGCATCCAGCACCATATTAGAAGATGTGAGGGTGACATCCACATCGTCTGTCAGAGGTCCGCCGCATCCGGTCACAGTCCATCTCAGGCTGTTCACACCGTTCGATAATCCTGAAACGGTCGTATGCGGATCGTTTGCATTGACAAATATAGCGCTGCCTGAAACAACACTCCAGGTACCTGTTCCTATAACAGGAGTCGTAGCCGCCAGAATACCGGAAGGCAAACAGAATGTCTGATCCGGGCCAGCCGCTGCCGGACTAATATTCGGAGTGATGGTAATTGTTTTGCTATCCTGCAGACTGCAGGCTCCGAAAGTCTCGGTGAGTTGTAAATTTCCGCCGGAAGTTCCGGTGCCGACGGTGATTGTATTCGCTGAAGGAGAGCTCAAGATCAACGTTCCTGTGCTTGTCCATGTATACGTAACTCCTGATCCAATTCCATGATTAAAATTGCTGGAATATATAATTCCATTGATAGAAGCACAGGTATCGAAGGATGGACCGACGATTACAGGGGCTGTAAGCGTATCTCTGTGGATCGTTACCGTACTTGTATTCGCAGGACAAGGACTGTTGCTGACCGTCCAGGTTAACACAAGATCTCCTACACCAATTCCGGTTACACCGGAAAGCGAATCACTAAGAGTCGTAACCGTTCCGGTTCCACTGGTAACAGACCATGCTCCTGTTCCTACGAGAGGTCTGGTGGCATGAAGTGTAGCGGTCGTCACATTACAGATATTCTGATTCGTTCCCGCATTGGATGCGCTCGGCACAGGCACCGGTGTTACGGTGGCACTCACGCAGGCAGAAGTACAGCTTCCTGAAATGGTTTCCCATCTGGCGAAATACGTAGTCGTGGCGGATGGCGCGGTAATATTGGTAAACGAAGCTCCGGTGGTATTGCTATCGACCTTGGTTCCTCCGCAGCTGCCGCTGTAAAGCATCAGTTGCTCACCGCTTCCTCCGCTGACATTGATATCAATCGTGTTTACCGTACCTGCGCAATAAGAAGTAATACTTGGAGTCAGCGATGTCGGAGCCACCGGCGCAATGCTGGTGATCGTCACCTGACTTGACGTAGGCGGACAAGGACTGTTGCTGATCGTCCAGGCCAGTACGAGGTTTCCTGTACCTATGGCGGTTACACCAGAAAGTGAATCCGCGGTATTGGAAATAGTACCGGTTCCGCTCACCACAGACCAGGCACCGGTTCCCACCAGAGGCCTGTTCCCATGCAGTGTTGTGCTTGTGGAATTACAGATCGTCTGGTTCGTTCCTGCATTCGATGCGCTCGGCGCAGCCACCGGAGTTACAGTAGCGCTAGCACAGGCAGAATTACAGTTGCCGGCAGATTCCCATCTTGCATAATAGGTAGTAGGAACCGTAGGAGCCGTAATGCCGGTAAAAATTCCGGTCGTGTTGCTGCCGATCAATGTGCCTCCGCAGCTTCCGCTGTACAGAACTACATTGTCCCCGCTGCCGCCGGAGACAGTAATATCAATCGTGCTTACACTGCCTGCGCAGAAAGAGCTAACGCTTGGAGTGAGAGAAGTCGGAGCTACCGAATTTATACAAGACGGACAATCCATTGTAGCATAGACCGGCACACGCTCGCAGTTCACACCTTTGGTGATCACCCAGTTGAAATAACCAGGGAAGGCATCGGGACTATAATAAAGGCTGAAATCCTGGGAACTATTACCTGCGAACTGCACTGCGCCTGAATAGGTAGTTGGATAATGATAAAGTTCAGGGGAAGGTACATTTCCACCATTAGTCGTATTCAGATAAATAGCAATTTGGGTTGAGCCGGTGTTCAGTCTCAACTGATATCCATTTCCCTGAGGAATGTTAATCCCAACAGGAACCTTCAAAGGAGGTGCCGGTGTTCCCTGCCCCTGGCATTGAGCTGTATAGCTTGACGTTCCAACAACGCCTCCCACAGAGTCATACACAATAAAATTCACCACATTGCTATTACCCCCTGTATAAGGAGGACCTGGACAATAATAGTTAAAAGGTAATACGGTGATGCTATCGAGTTTGAAATCGGTCAGTGCATTAAAAATCAGTTTATTCGTACGATCTCCTGAACTGATACCTTGTGGATTGGTCATTCCGTGACCTACCGCTGGCGGACCAGCATTTACCTTAAAGGTTGAAGTATCCTGAACATAATATGTATAAGGGCCTGGAGCCGCTAATACCGGCGTAGTATAGCTCGGGCCTGTAGCCAGTACAGAACCGCCCGTGGAAGCTGTCCACCACTTGTATTTACCTGGGCCTGTCACAGAAAGACTTGCTTTTCCTGTTCCGAAAGTCGGACAAAACGTACCATTATTAGGAGTAGCTGCCAGAGTCGTGATACCAATAGCGTCGGACTTATCACCGCAAGCAGGATCGTGAACGGTTACAGAATAAGTGCCGGGAGTATTGACGGTATATGTTCTGGACGTAGCGCCTGTAATTGGCGAGCCGGAATTAAACCACTGATAAGTCACACCCGGACCGTTATACACGGCATCCAGGGAAGCTACGATCGGATCACAAAGGACCTGATCCGGACCAAGGTCAATGGAGTAACTGTTGGTAATGGTCAGCTGATCTGTTTTCGGACAAGATCCTGCCGAGTCAACGCACACGGCATATGTACCAGGCGCGCTTACTGCGAAATTGTAAAATCCTGAGCCGAAGCCCTGAGCCATCTGAACTCCATCTTTATACCATGTATACTGAATATTGGCGGCGTTCTTGGTAGCGGTTGAAAAATTAGGGTTGATGTTAAAAGGTAAGGCTTTTCCGCAAATGGAAAAATCATTACCGAGATTGGGCAGAGGGCCCGGGGTTCCGTAATCACATCCGGGGGAAAAAGAAATATCGTCAATAGCGAAATCGACACCGGTGTTGCAACCTGTAGTATTGGTATTCTGAATGCTGATCGTGGCCGTAGCAGGAGGTGTCAGACCTGAATTCCATACTGCAGTAAACTTAACCCAGTTTCCAACCGTGCTTGGCGCGTTAACCGCCGTCAGCAGGTCAAGACCATTGATGTTAAAATTCAATGCCCCATAAGGACCCGCAGGAGACATAGAAGAGATCCAGACAGAAAAATAATAATTGGTATTTGGAACAAGAGGTATATTCGACTGACTCCAGAGATTGACTCCATTGGTACAAACTCCGTCCACCATCAGCATCATGTTATCGGAAGAAGGGGAATGATCGGGATAGTTCGGGAAAGCTCCCGGATTAAAATCATCCTGTATATTATGGGCATAAATGTTTCCC
>JBJMLY010000378.1:0-2652 GCA_045805025.1 Cytophagaceae bacterium
ATGGAGTTGAGCTTTGTATTGATGGCGCCGACAGGACGTGCAGCAAAAGTAATGTCCTCTTATTCGGGCAAAACCGCCTCTACGATTCACAGGCATATTTTTAAGCCGGTAGAGGGAGAAGGAGGATTTCAGTACCAGCGGAAAAAGAATCACTTTTCGAAAACCGTTTTTATCGTGGATGAGGCATCAATGATCTCCGATGAGGCGGATTTCGGAGCCCGGGGCTTGCTAACGGAGCTGATTTCCTATGTGTTTGAAAAGGCTGGAAATAAGCTGCTCATTATCGGTGATTCTGCTCAGCTTCCTCCCGTCATGCAGGAAATCAGCCCGGCTCTGGATGCGGGTTATCTTAAAAGTAATTTTAGTCTTGACCTGGTCGAGTATGAAATGAAAGAAGTCATGAGGCAGCAGTCTGCTTCGGGGATTTTAGCCAATGCCACTGCCCTGAGAGAAAACATAGCCAAAGGAAATATCAATATTAAGTTTCAAACCAAATCCTATCCTGATATTTACAGAATGAACGGCGATAAACTGGAAGACGGTCTTCGCTATGCTTACGATAAATACGGTCATGAGAATACGATCGTGATTTGCAGGTCGAACAAAGCGGCTACTCAATATAATGAGTATATAAGGCGCGCCATCAATTTCTCGGAATCTGAGATCAATGCGGGTGATATGCTCATGGTCGTTCGTAATAATTATACGGTTTTACCCGAGGATTCGAAAGCAGGTTTCCTGGCAAACGGCGATTTTGCCGAGGTAATAAGGATCAGAAAGTTTGAAGAACTCCATGGGCTGCGCTTTGCCGATCTTGAATTAAAATTACCCGATTATCCTGATCAGCCTTCTTTTGAAGCCAAAGTGATTCTGGATGTACTGCATTCCTTTTCGCCAAACCTGAATCAGGAAGATTACAGAAAGCTGTATGATTCGGTGCAGAAGGACTATACCGATTTTAAATCCAAGGGAGCAAGGATGGAGGCTATAAAAAAAGATTTATACCTGAATGCCCTGCAGATTAAATTTGCATACGCGCTCACTTGCCATAAATCGCAGGGAGGGCAATGGGAAGCGGTTTTTATCGACCAGGGATTTCTCAAAGATGAAATGCTGAACAAGGAGTTCCTCCGCTGGCTTTACACGGCGGTAACGAGGTCGGTCAGAGAAGTATTTCTGGTAAACTTTCATCCTCGTTTTTTTTGATTTTTTAAAAAATTAAGGGAGGATTAAAATCAAGGGTAAACTATTTAATCATTTTTATATTTACAGGAGTTATATACGGATATGGAACACGTTTTTGCAGACATTATTACGATCGGGGACGAAATACTATATGGACAGATCATTGATACCAATTCTCAATGGATCAGTGCAGAGCTTGATAAGATCGGCATAAAGGTTTTCAGAAAAACGTCGGTGGGAGACGCCCCGAGAGAGATCATGGAAATTCTGAAAGAATCAGAGAGCCGTTCGCAGATTATTATTATTACCGGCGGACTGGGTCCTACCAGCGATGATATTACCAAGCCGGTGCTGGCAGAATATTTTAATTCGAAGCTTGTTCTTCATCCGGAGGCCCTGGCCGATGTTACCGCTTTTTTTAAAAGCAAAGGAAAGGATCTTTCCGAACTGAACAAACAGCAGGCATTTTTGCCCGAAGCTTGTACGTTCATTTCCAATAAATCGGGTACGGCTCCAGGCATGTGGTTTGAAAGAAACAATAAAGTTTTTGTTTCAATGCCAGGCGTACCTTTTGAAATGAAAGCCATGATGCAGCAGGAAATACTGCCGAGAATTCAAAGCAGATTTAAAACACCCGTCATATTTCATAAAGTAGTAAAAATTGTCGGAATAGGAGAGTCCTATCTTTCCGAGAAAATCGCTGACTGGGAGAAAAACTTACCGGTAAACATAAAATTGGCCTATCTACCGTTGCTCGGCGAGCTGAAGCTAAGGCTTACCGCGACAGGTGATGACAGGGATCAGGTGAAAAATGAAGTAGAGCAACAAGTGTTTACACTCAGAAAAATTATACCTGAATATATTTTTGGCTTTGACGATGATTTGCTTGAAAAAGTGCTGGGAGCCATGTTTGAAAAGAAAAAGATCAGCATTTCTACTGCCGAAAGCTGCACAGGAGGGTATATCGCTTACCTGCTTACCACGATTCCGGGCAGTTCGGCCTATTACTGGGGAAGTGTGGTCGCTTATCAGAATCAGATCAAGATGGATATTCTTGGTGTAAAAGAAGAAACTATTGCGAAATATGGAGCTGTAAGTGAAGAAACGGTCAGAGAAATGGCAGAAGGGGTGCGTAAGAAATTCGGTACCGATATAGGTGTTTCCAGCAGCGGAATTGCAGGTCCGACAGGGGGAACGGAAGAAAAACCTGTCGGAACGGTATGGATCGGCTATTCCGATAAGAATCAGACGATAGCGAAGAAACTGATGCTGGGGAATGACCGCGATATTAACGTAAAGCTCACCTGTATTGCCGTATTTAATATGATCCGGCAGACTCTGGGATCTTAATTGAGTATTTTAGGTATAACTTCGCATAAAATATTATTTTTGTAGGATTGCTAAACCAGCTTTACGAGGCAAGAGGCAAGATTCAATTATGGCATTAGTAGAAATGGTTATGCCCAA
>JBJMLY010000379.1:0-6752 GCA_045805025.1 Cytophagaceae bacterium
AGTGGTGTGGCTCGGGATTTTAATTTTTACCGATTTTAGAACTTATCGGAAAAGTAAATCCAAATAAATTCTGTTCACTCGGATTGTATAACTCATAGAAATAAAATATCTTTACGTCATCAATGGTGCCAAACCGTCGATAACACAAAAAGTCAGATCTATTTCCGAAGGTCTGATTTTTTATTTTAAGGGCCTTCGGCTCTGCTGAGGCTGACAATTAATTCGGTTATTTACTCTGATCACTTTTTTGTACATTTAGCAACTCAAAATAAAACAGGTTATGAAGAAATTTTTAAAATGGACCGCTATCATTGTTGGTTCTCTGGCAGTCATTCTTTTTGTCTTCGCCAAAGTCATGAAAAGCAGAACTAAAAAGGCTAGCCCTGAAGTTACTGCGGAATATAAAAAGAACGGCAAGGATATTTCCGTTTTTTATTGCAGTCCCTCCAAAAAAGGCAGAGTTATTTTCGATAGCCTGGTTCCATACGGAAAAGCATGGCGTACAGGTGCCAATGAGGCGACTACTTTTACCACCGGTACCGAACTGAACATTGGCGGCAAAGCCTTGCCAGCCGGCAAGTATACGCTCTGGACAATTCCCGAAAAAAATGAATGGACTGTTATTCTTAACAGCAAGCAATACGACTGGGGTGTTAAGAATTTCCAGGGTGATGCGAGCCGCGAGCCGGAAGCAGATGTGCTTCAGGTAAAGGTGCCTGTTCAAACACTGGAAGCTCCTCAGGAACAGTTCAGCATTACTTTTCCAGACAGCGACTCTCTGATGATGGTTCTTGCGTGGGATAAAGTCAAGGTGGCGGTACCAATCAAATAACTAGTAAGGATCATTCCCTATTCAATTTCTGCTAATGAGATTAGTTATCAGTGTGCTCTTTTTGTCAGGCTTCTTCGCATGCCAGCCTAAAAGTTCGCCGGAGTCTGAGAAAAATGTAAAAAAGGAGCAGCGCAGCGATACCGTTTCCCAATGCATTCGTTCCGTACCGATTCCTAAGCTCATTATATTTGCCGGCGATACCGTTCCCGTTGATCGTCCGGATGTCAGAGAAGCATTGGAGGCAGAGCTGATGGTCAATACCTTTCGCCATTCACATACCTTGCTTATTATCAAAAATGTCGAGCGCTGGAGACCTTTCGTTAGTCAGGTGCTGCAGGAAATGGAAGTGCCAACGGATTTTCTGTACCTCGCTGTCATTGAAAGTGAGTTCGACAACAACGCCGTCTCCTATGCCGGGGCCATGGGTATGTGGCAGATTATGGGCCCTACGGCCAGGGATTACAAGCTAAGGATTAACCAGGATGTGGATATGCGGCGAGACCCCAAGCTTTCTACCATGGCCGCCGCGAAATTTCTGAAATGGTCGAATTCCAACCTGCATAACTGGACCCTGACGGCTGCCTCTTACAATATGGGAATGAAGGGTGTGTCGGACAGGCTGAAAGAACAAAAGGTCGACAATTTTTTCGATCTTCATTTGAATTCCGAGACGGCAAGATATGTGTATCGCATTATTGCCTTTAAACTGATCCTGGAAAATCCGAAAGCATACGGATACTTTGTTCCCGAGGAAGAAAAATACGCTCCCTATAAATTTACGACGGTTACTGTGACTGAAAATATCGATAACCTGGTGGATTTTGCCAAAGCACATAATACCACCTATAAAGAGCTCAGGCTGTTGAATCCCTGGTTTAATAACTCCAGCACGTTTAAGCTGAGGGCCTCAAAAAGCGAGCCTTACGAAATCCGGATACCTGAGTAAATTATAGGGGTTTTGATTTATTATTCCTTCACGAAAGTCTTTACGGTCGATTTTTCCGGACTTCCCACGTGAATAAAATAGAGTCCGTTCTCAAGAGCTTTCAGGTCAAGCTCTGTTTTCTTTTCCTTCACCTCTTTTGTCAGCACCAGTACTCCGGTGCTATTGTAGATATGAATTAGGGTTTCATCCGAAGTATTTCCGGATAAGGTCAACCCTCCCCTTGTCGGATTCGGATAAATGCTGATGCTTTCATCACTTTGTGCAGCGGCAATTCCCGTCACTGAAATGGAAGAGCAGGCTGAGGTATCCGTGCAGGTGCTTTCTGTCAGGATCACTGCATAGCTGCCGCTTGCTGTTGCTGTATAGCTTTGTGTTGTTTCATCCGGGATCAACGAATTGTTATTGCAGTTGATCCATTGGTATGAGGCGGTGTTGCTGCCTGCTGTGAGCTCAGTTCCGTTCACACTAACGGAAAGATCGATGCCGGTAAGCGGTTCGTTAATGGTCACCGTCTGATCCAATGTACAGCCATTGTCGTCGCTAATGGTTACCGTATAAACTCCTGCGTTAAGTTGTATGGCTGCAGCGCTGCTTCCTCCCGAAGGCGCCCAGCTGTAATGAAGTGTTCCAGTGCCGCCGCTGCCTGCAATCGTGGCCGAACCATTGCTGCCTCCGTGACAGCTGACATTGGTCTGGGATGAGATGCCTGAAGATAAGATTACGGCAGGCTCAGGAATGGTGATATTGATGCTTGCGGCGCAGAAATTTTTGTCGGTCACCAGCACGGAATAAGATCCTCCTGACAGGCTGCCCGCGGTAGCGCTATGACCAGCTCCGGATGACCACTGGTAATAATATGGGGCTGTTCCATGAGCCGGGATTACGCTAGCGCTGCCCGAACCCTGCCGGTCGCAGTCTGCCTGAATGCTGCCTGCTGATAAGGTAAGATCACAATCGATGAGTTCGATCAGCGAAGAAAAAGTCGGATGGCTTCCATAAGATCCATCAAAAGAATTGATGACTGTCACGTTGTTGTCGCCGGGAACATATTCAAGGATAGTTCCTTCTCCATAATTTCCTCCTGCATCCGTCAGCCCATATAATTTCCCGTTGGAAGCTTCCAGAAGATCTCCGAAAGGAGAATAACCTGATAAGGATGTTAAGCTGACTTTGTTAATTAAAGAGCCGGTTGCCGGGTCGTATTCGAAAAGTGTTCCCTGGCCTGAACTGCCTCCTGTGTTTGTCAATCCATATAATTTCCCATTCGCTGCCTGTATGAGCGAGCCATATGGGAGTCTTCCATTGACACTGCCCTGAAAATCAATTTTCTTAGTAAAGGCATTGGTCAGAGGGTCGTATTCAAATAAGACGCCGTCGGTATGAGTACCCCCGTAAGAAGTCACTCCATACATTTTGCCGTTGCTTGCTTCTACAAGATTTCCCATGGGAACATGACCTGATGTGGTATATTCAAAATCAAATTTTTTGGTGCATATGCCTGCGCTGTTGTCAAATTCAAAAATAGTCCCACTGCCATTAGCGCCACCGCCAGTCGTCATCCCATAGAATTTTCCGTTGGAAGATTCGACCATGGTGCCGCTTGGGTTTACTCCTAACAGACCGGATGATGGGAAGTCGTATTTTTTAGTGAAGGCTCCGGAAAACGGATCAAATTCAAAGATGATCCCCCGATCGCTTGCGCCTCCTTGTTCTGTCATTCCATACAATTTGCCATTGTGGGACCGCATCATGGCATGACTGGGATATCTTCCATTGTTGAGACCATCAAAGTCCAGCTTCTTGGTATAAATTTTGGTGACGGGATCCAGTTCAAAAAGTACACCGCCGTTATATAAGCCGCTGTTGCGGCAGACTCCATACAGTTTTCCGTTTCCGGCCAGAGCAAGAGAGCCTCTGAGCTCAGTACCGTTCAGGGATGTGCCCAGGTCCAGCAGTTTAGTGTAAACAAAGCCAGTCAGATTAAACTCAAAAATAACACCCATATTGACAGCTCCTCCCAGGTTGGTCTGTGCATACAATTTTCCATTCGATGCCTCGTAAAAAGTTCCATAACAACCGAGTCCATCCGCCGCGCTCATGGAATAGCGGACAACGCAGGTATTTCCCGCCGCATCATACTCCAGAATTTTGCCTTGATTCCCTCCCAGTAGAGTGATCGCATACAGTTTTCCATTGGATGCTTTGAAAAAAGAGCCGAAAGGATTTTCCCCGGTTGCTGACGACAGATCAAGTTTATCGACAAGCGTATTCTGGCTGATGTCGTATTCATAAATATATCCGCTCCCATTTACGCCGCCATTCATGACCAGTCCATGCAGCGTTCCGCTGGCACCCTCCGCCAGTGTTCCTCCGGAATGAACCATGTCGGCGTTAAAGTCTACCTTTTTTGTGAAGCTCGCCAGAGCGGGATCGTATTCGAATAGAAAACCTTTATTGTTTAATCCTCCGTTGGTCAATATTCCATAGAGTTTTCCGTTGGAAGCTTCGACCATGCGGCCATTCGAATTAGTTCCTTCGGTAATGCTTGCTTTTGAAAGGTAAGTATCTGTAAGCGGATCGTATTCAAAGATCACACCTGTTCCCGAAGTTCCGCCCAGCGCCATTCCATAAAATTTCCCGTTTGTACCCATGCCTAGCGAGCCGAATGGATTACTGCCGGTGCTTGCCGTAAAATGATGTTTCACCGATAAGGTTCCGCTGGCAGGATCAAAGGCAAATAAAGTCCCTACTCCGTTTTGTCCGCCATAAGTGGTCATTCCATACAATTTTCCATTCGGACCCGCCGTAAGCGACAGGGTTGGATAATATAAGTTATTGACGGCTCCGAATGTTATTTTCGTTTCAAATGCCCGGGTAACAGGGTCCAACTCATAAAGGAATCCATATCCGTAAGTTCCTTGTGTGGAAGATAGTCCATATAATTTTCCGTTGCTGCCTTCTGTTAAATCCGCACGGGGAACTCTCAGCGGGATGCCCTGAGTCTTATAAAGCGCTGAGGCAATATTTGTCTGAAGGTCGATCTGATAGATAGCTCCCAGTCCATCGCCTCCGCTCTCAGCCATTCCTACTAAAATGGGCTGGGCCTGAGCTGATGCAACCAATAAGATTAAAAAGGAAAAGGCACTGAATAATTTTTTCATGGAAAAACGCGGTGGGAATTTCAAACTGGTTCAATAAGGCGGATTGTTATTCAAAAATAAGAAAATTATAGGCTAAATCATAGGTGATTGATGCTCACTTTTGTCCGTAAAAGCTAGTGCCAGGAGATGATGGTAAAATAGACTTTAATTCCCAGCAGCAGCAGCATAATCAGAATGAAGCCTGTCTCCTGCCGGTTCTTTTTGAAATCGATCAGTAAAAGTATGTAGCAGAAAAATACGATGAACAGCACCAGGGTATCTGCCATGGAAAACCGCAGGGAGAAATAGTGCATCAGGTATTCCAGGAAGAACAGCACCGTGGATAAAAGAAGCAGTCTGCTTTTCAGAGAGAGATTGGTTACACAGGCATAGACGACGATTAATATCAGGGCCAGCTTGTGAAGAGGGCTGCTTCCGCGCATCAGGTAATGACTTCCGGAAAGCTCCAAAGCAATAGAAAGCGCGAATATGAGATTGATGGCCTTGATCAGGCTGTTCTTGTTTCTGAATACTTCGTAAATCCCGATCAGGCCTGCTATTATCAGGATAATTTTAATGACCATAAATTATTCTTTTGATTCTTATACAGAAATAAATTTAGAATATAATCCCTGTCCGAGCAAATGAGTGTGAAAACTCCCTGTTTTCTGGTATTGACGAAGAGCATTGAATTGATTAATTTTCAGGGATATGAAAAAGTGTTTATTGGTTCTTGCCATTTTTCTGACAGCCTGTTCAGGTGAAAAGAAATCACGCATAATAAGTAAAAGCCCGGATGGCGGTCCCCAGCTGATCGTTTCGGCCACCAAAGAGAATTTTGCCGAGCCCTGGCTTACCAGCTTTATGGTTAAAGGAGGAGATTCTCTTCTGGCTCCTACCACTCAGGTATTCTCGGAGGATATCAGTCCTGACTTTGTCAGATTTAAATGGAAATCAAAAAGCGAGGTGCTGGTAGAATTTCTCCAGACCGATGATAGTAAAAGAATTTTCAATCTGAAAATCAGAAATAAGCAGGTTGAAATCAGCGAACTTAATACGATTCCGGATGAAGACGATGACTGGGAAACCGGATTGAAGGTGAAGTAAGCAAAATAGTCTGCACTTTTTTGGCGATGACGGGGAACAGGATTAAAAGTTAGCAAGTATCTAACCTAATGCTTTATATACTTCCATGACTCCTGATCACTGTTCCCGTATCATCATTTATATCCACTCCCTACAGATAAGGATTGTTGCATATCATAAGGATGCTCTGTAATTTATTCAGGTTTACACTGTCGCTTACATCGACCGAAAAGCCCAATATGTTGTGTTTGCCGGTCATCGGATTTACAAAAGGCACTTTGTGCGTTTTGAATACAAATGATTTTCCGTTTTTGAGGGAAAATTTCTGTTCCGGCAATTCGACGCTTTTATAACCGAATAAAACTTCATGATCTGATTTAATGATCACTTCAAGCTCTTCTTCATCACGAACAAAATCACTGTCGTGTTTTCCGATGATGGACTTTTCATCCAGTCCGAACAGATCGGCTTCCAGTGAATTGATCAGAATGTATTTACCCGTTTCGTCTTTAATGAAAAAAGGGAAAGGCATACATTCCATGATGATCTTTAAAAAAGCATAGGTTTTATCTTCATTTATATTGCTGATGTGACTATCGATCGCAACCGACTTTTCGACCAGGCTCATCAACATCGTATGTTCAGGATCATCCTGGTTGTTTCTCAGGGTGATCCTTGCATTCTGAATCTCTCCGCTCAGCACATTGGCAATTACATGCCTGGTATTCTTTAATCTATCTTCCAGCCA
>JBJMLY010000380.1:0-2668 GCA_045805025.1 Cytophagaceae bacterium
AGGAGCGGAACCTGAATAATCAACGACCATTCCATAAGCGCCAATGTTTGACACTCCGGTCCCCAGCGTATATGCAAGGCTCCAGATGCCTCCGCTTTTAGTCCACTTCTGGATTCCACCCGAAAGGTTATTTAAATTAATAGCGATGTAGCAAGTATCGCCGGTCGCATTGAAAGAAAAATCTTCCGGGGTTGCCGTACCCGTGTTAATAACCAATGCAGGAGTAATAGTTCCGCTGGTCGGCATACCATTACCCAATGAATAAATACCAAAATTAGGAGTAACTCCGGCAACCACTTTTTGAGTAGAAAAATAGATCTGTCCGTTGAATATCTGAAGCCCATAGGCTTTCGCGTTTACGGCTAGCGCTGTCGCTGTGCCTGGCCCGTAATAATCAATGCCATCGACTCCGGTATTGGAAGCACCGGATGCCCAATAATTTGTTCCGTCCGAAATTGCTCCGCGGATATCGTTGCCGCTGTAATTGGTATTGCTTGACCCTACCTGGGTATAATTTCCTGATCCATCGACTTTAAAAATAACCCGGGGTGTTGAACTGGCAGAAGTTACTGTAATATCTGTAATACCAGTGGTAGAAGTTGAATACCCGGCCAGGGTAAGAAAAGATCCATCTGCAGACTTTGTCAGGAATCCTTCGGAACCTCCGGAGCCTGCTGCCATCTGAAGGGGTGTGAGCCCGGTGGCAGGAATTGCCACGAAAATACCGGGAGCACCATTGGTTTGAAATTCCTGCAGGGTAACAGGAGAGCCGCCTTTCGTCTGAGGCCCACTGGTCTGCACTACCACAAGTCTTCCCGCCGTGAACTGGGCATTGGCATTATATGCCAAAAAGAATATCCCCAACAAGGATAAAAGCCTCTGCATTTTAAGCCAGTTTGATTTATGATTTCTTTCTGATCGAAAGAATTGATTGTACAGTTCTATATATTTTTCCAATAGCCTTCTGTATATTTTTTTCATGCGCACCAATTATAGAATTTATTATTTGCCGTAAATGTACAGGTGCAGTATTGCGGGAATAATACGGAGGGATTAACAAATTGTCATGAAATGATCGCTAATGTAAAATTGCTATCAAGAAGATCTTTTTTTCATTCCAAACAATTGTCACTAAGCTGGCCTACTCGTTAAAAGATTAATAATATTTCTTTCGCGAGTTTCTTTAATTCCTGCATACCGGCTCTTATCCTCGTTCCCGCAGCTCCATTCTCTTTTTCATAAAACTTCCTGAAATCACTTTCTAACGAGCTTACTATTTCGTGCAGTTTTTTAAACCTGTTCATTGGAGTATCTGAATTGAATTATACTTAGCGAAGTTATCACTGCAATGTATCCTGAATGTTAAAAAACCGTTACCTCTGAGATCTTCGCAGTTTCCCCCCTGTAACAGGCTGAGTCTCTTTAATTGATTAATATTTCTTAACTTTTTCTTAATGGATTCTCACCGCCAAAATCAATTCTTCTGTCTAAGTTTGGCCATATTTACATCCATATGCCAGCTACCAAAGAACTTAAAAAGATCAGGAAAGAACTGTTTAATATTTTTAAAAGGGAAGATTATTTTTGCCCTAAATGCGAAAATAAAATGAAAAGGATTTCCAGGACCCTCGGAGATCGCCTGATCTGTGTAATGGCTGATCATTTCATAATTCTCAGAAGGTATAAGTGTGAGCAATGCAATTATAAGGTCCTGCGAAAAAAGATATAGAAAAAAGCGGATGGACCCCGGGCCCATCCGCTCTATCTACGCACTAAACTAAACGGGAAGCTCTTTTTGATTAACCCGGAAGCAGGACAGGAAGATCCGGAGATCATTCCTGCCTGTGGATTGCGGTTTCCTTTTTCCAAATCAAGAGCCTGTAATCTATTGTAATGTCTATACTTGCCTGCACAAACCGGATCAAAAATTTACAGCGACCTTATCCCGGGCAATGATCACCAGGAACAGTAACATTTAAAAGGAGGCAGAAGCCAGAGTGGATAGCGGTTTGCTTTCCAGCTGTTTTATCACTTTTCCCGAACGACGTATCATCAAAAGCGCCCGGGAATAAGGTCGCGGCAAATGATTGTTCCATCATTGACCTGCACAAAAATACTAAGCGACTATAATCTCAGTTTCAAATCATTATTACTTTACCATCATTTATTCAGGGCTATGTTAATTCTGCCTCTAACCTTTCAGCTAAACAAAAAATCTTCTTCCAGAACACGTGCCAGCTTTTCTTCGGTAAGTGGTTTCTGAATAACCCGGATTTCATCGCAATCTTTCAGCCATGAGTCGCGGATTTCCGATGAATCCATATTCGTCAGAAAAACAATGGATGACTTCCCAGCCTCAGTAAAAAAGAGAGATTCGAGTTTTGATTTAAACTCAAAGCCACCCATCATCGGCATATTTACGTCAACAAAAATCAATTCGGGAAATGATTTACTCATGGAATAACTTCTCCTTAGAAAGTTAAATGCATTGAGCCCTCCATTACTTACCTGGATACGATCTGCTATTCCCGAGCGGGAAATAATGTGGTAATGGATCAGGTTGTCCACTTCGCAATCATCCACAAGCAGTACACAGCTGATTCTTTTCATGTTTCCGTTTTTAAGGGAAACAAATATAATCAGGGCAAAGAAAGAAAAAGACTGAAAA
>JBJMLY010000381.1:0-8077 GCA_045805025.1 Cytophagaceae bacterium
TTCGCTTTCGAAGGCAGCGCCTTCTTTGCCAAGGTGCTCCAGCATTTCGGCCAGTTGCTGTTTATATTTTTCTAGTTGAAAGCTCAGCTTATCCCTGGTGTTTTTTCCGCTGTCGGGTGCAAAAAGAACGCCAAGCGCCGCTCCGGCAGCAATTCCTGCCATAAATGCCAGTATTGAATCTGAATTCTTGCTCATAATAGTAACGATTTATTTGTTATCAATAAGTCCTCTGCCACTTTTTCTGATTCTGCCGATTTTAACCAGCTCAGCCGAAGCGCTGTCCAGTATACCATTGATAAACTGCTTGCTCTTGGGCGTGCTGTAAAGTTTCGACAGCTCTATATACTCATTTATTGTAACCTTGATGGGTATGCTGGGGAAATGGATCATTTCGGAAATGGCCAGCTTCAGAATAACCCGGTCAAGAACGGCTACTCTTTCGATGTCCCAGTTCCTGACCTTTTCGGTCACTATCTGTTCCAACTCCTTATCCCCCGCTATTGTTTTATCATACAGCTCTTTGAAGAACTGCTTATCTTCTTCCCAGTTGGTGGATAATTCAAGGATATTCAGCATTTTATCCTTTTCTTCCACCGCTTTGAAAGTCTTCAGAACCAGGTTTTTGACAATGGACCTGTTCTCGGCCCAGTTAAGATCCTTTTCTTCAAAAAACGATACCAGGTCCTTATTTTTAAGCACGATTTTGAAAATCTGAGTGATGATTTTCCGGTCTTCCTCCAGGCTGCCGCTTTTGAGCTCAGAGAATTCCTGATCTTCTTTGATAAGCTTGTAGATCGTCGTCAGAACGCCCCGATCCCAGCCTGAATGATCGTTCAGTGGCTTGCTGGATGAGATCAGCGCCAGAAATTGGTTGTCCGCAAGAATGCTTTTTCCCTTGTTTTTCTGCTGCTCTCCAAATTCATAGAGGTCCAGAGGAAGACGCAGCAGCAGCAGATAGAGATCGCTGATGCGGTCCATCTCGTTCAGCATAAGCTTTCCGAAATGCTTTTTGTCCTTTTCTGTTTTTTTGTGGTAATCGCTGATCGCCTGGTCTACGACGTTGGTAATCTCAGGCGCTTCGTCCTGGTAATTTTTATTTCCGGAGAGAAAATATTCTTCGTAGTGCCCGGAAGCGAGCTTTTTGTTCGCCTCAAGCTTCGGCAAATCCTGCTTTTCATTGGAATTAAGGTCGGGCGCGAACTGATCACTGAAATATTCCAGGCCTCCATGGTAATTTGACACTTCCGACTGCTTTAAGGCATACAGAGCCTGCATGACCTTAATCCTTAATATCCTTCTGTTGAGCATGTATAAGAACTATTTTACGCGAATTCTAAATGCTAAATTTTAAATTTTAAATGAAAAGTATTAACCATTCATCATTCAACATTCATAATTCATAATTAACTTAGTGCAATATTAAAGTTTTTTTAAATCCTTTTCAATGGAAAGGGGCTTTATCGCATTAATTATTCGAAGTGGGAGCATTAGCGTATTTAAACAGGTATTTACTCAGGTATAAATTTCATTTACTTGCCGGATTCATATTTATTATCCTGGCAAACTGGTTTTCAATCATCCAGGGACCGTACATGAGAGAAGCCATCGATTACGCGGTGGCCCATAAAGACAGCTATAGTACCCTTTCCGAACAAGGTAAGACGGAGGTTCAATGGCAGATAACCCTTTTTGGGTTCAAGATCCTGGGTGTTGCATTGATCAGCGGTTTCTTCCTTTACCTGCAGCGGCAATTCATCATCAACATTTCCCGCTATATAGAATACGATCTGAAGAACGACATCTATGCCCACTACCAGACCCTGCCCCTGAGCTTTTACCGAAAAAATAATACGGGCGATCTGATGTCAAGAATTTCGGAAGATGTGAGTCAGGTAAGAATGTACCTCGGCCCTGCCATTATGTATATTATAGACCTTATCGTCAAGTTCCTGATCGCCATCCCGATCATGTGGATGGTGAATATCAAGCTCACGATCTATACACTTGCTCCTCTGCCGATCCTCTCTATCAGCATTTACCTGATCAATAGCCTGATCAATAAACGATCGCTGGAAATTCAGCGCGGCCTGGCCAGTCTTTCTACCTTTGTTCAGGAATCTTTTTCCGGAATAAGGGTAATCAAAGCCTTTGTGAGGGAAAAAGATTCGGCGGAAAAATTTACTGCCGAAAGCAACCGCTACCGCAAACTTTCTCTGAAGCTCACCACCATCAATTCATTTTTCTTTCCTCTAATCATGCTGCTGACCGGGCTTAGCAGCATCCTGGTGATTTACATCGGGGGCAAACAAGTACTGTTCAAAGAAATCTCCTACGGAAACATCACAGAGTTTATTTTTTACCTGAACAAGCTTACCTGGCCCGTGGCCGCATTGGGCTGGACCAGCAGCCTGATCCAGCGTGCGGAAGCTTCGCAGCAGAGAATCAACGAATTCCTGCATACAAAAACAGAGATCGTATCCGAAAAAGACCTGGTAAAGCCGATACAGGGAAAAATAGTTTTCGATCACGTAGATTTTGTATACCCCGATTCAGGCATTCAGGCGCTGAAAGATGTTTCTTTCGAAGTGAGCGAAGGCGAATCCCTGGCGATCGTAGGTTCTACCGGATCGGGTAAAAGCACCATTGCGAACCTGATCTGCCGTATGTACGATACCTCGGGCGGCAGCATATGTATTGACGGAAACAGCATACGCGAATACAGGCTGAACTCCCTGCGAGGACAAATCGGATACGTGCCTCAGGATGTTTTTCTTTTCTCCGATAGCATCCGCAATAACATCAGCTTCGGCAAAACCGATCTGAGCGAAGAGCAGATGATCCAGGCAGCCAAAGATTCCGACCTGTACAACAACATCATGGGCTTCCCGGAAAAATTCGATACGGTGCTGGGGGAAAGAGGAATCACCTTATCGGGCGGACAAAAGCAACGGCTTTCTATCGCGAGAGCAATTGCCAGGGAACCAAAGATTCTTATCCTCGACGATTGTCTTTCGGCTGTCGACACGAAAACAGAAAATGCTATTCTGAACAGTCTTCAGAAGATCATGAAAGACAAAACCACGGTAATCATTTCGCACCGCGTTTCTTCAGTCAAACTCAGCAAAAACATTCTGATGCTGGAAGATGGGCGCATTGCTGAGCGAGGTACCCACGAAGAACTGATGCTCAAAAAAGGCGCTTACTACGAGCTTTATCAGAAACAGATGATGGAGGAGACGAAAGACCTATAAGGTTTTTTGATATTAAAAAAACCTTATAGGTCTACTATTATTTCACCGGCACTTCCACC
Organism: Cytophagaceae bacterium; assembly: GCA_045805025.1. GTDB lineage: Bacteria > Bacteroidota > Bacteroidia > Cytophagales > Cytophagaceae > DATMOV01. The sequence continues at coordinate 3,311 of JBJMLY010000381.1, forward strand.
ACTACCTCATCCTCCCTTGGATAGATTTCAATAGCAGGCACCTGCAGGCTCTGTATCTTATTTTCTTCAGCGTATTTTTCAATGTCGGGATAAATGCTGGGCGCAAAAAGGTAATGTGCGTTGATACTGGCTCTTATTACTTTACGTGCCGGAATTCTGCGATAGCTGTATCCGGGCTTCAATGGCCCCATAGTATCCTTCACAATTGCGCCCACAAAAGCGATCAGTGTATCTTTATCCTTGGGAGGATTATTATAGAAGATTCCGCAGACCCATGCTTTGTCTTTCAGATTATTTTGAATAATAAAGGTATCGGCTTCCTCAAATAATTTTCCAAAAGCCTGCGTTTTCATAAAGCCTTTGAAAGGTTTTCCGGCTACGATATATTCCGAAGACGACACCACTGCCATCGTCGTTTTGCTGAAACCTCCCATCTTGCCATACAGATAAAGAGCTGAGCCGATGATGACGACTGCGAAGATGAGGGAGATATATCTTTTATTCATTTGGTTGATTGTTGCTTGTTGTTAGTTGTTAATATTCAGTCATTGGTCAATAGTCATTTGTCATTGGCCAGAACTTTATAGTATTTTATTAAATCAGATCATTAAATAATAAAATTTAATGACTAATGACCATTGTCTAATGACTACTAATCTTATACTGCAATTTATTCAGCTCCGCATACAATCCGCCCTGCTTCAAAAGCTCTTCATGCCGGCCCACTTCTTTGATCTGTCCTTTATCCATCACGATGATCTTGTCGGCCTTCTGAATGGTGGAAAGTCTGTGCGCAATAACAATAGCCGTTCTTCCATGCATCAGTTTTTCAATCGCTTCCCGGATCAGGTCTTCCGTTTCCGTATCCACGGAAGAGGTGGCTTCGTCCAGCACAATAATCTTCGGGTCATAAACGATAGAGCGGATGAAGGAGATCAGCTGTCTTTGTCCGACCGAAAGGGTAGCTCCCCTTTCCATCACTTTATAATCGAATCCTCCCGGCATCTTCTCAATAAATTTCTTCGCTCCCACCAGCTCGGCGGCTTCCCACATTTTTTCTTCGGTAATCTCCTGATTACCGAGCGTAATGTTGTTGGCAATAGTATCTGAAAAGAGGAACACGTCCTGCAATACCACCCCTATTTTACTTCGCAAACTTTCAATATCGTACTCCTTAATATTGAGCCCGTCAATACGGATAGAACCTTTCTGAATGTCATAAAACCGGCTAAGCAGGTTGATGACCGATGATTTTCCAGCCCCTGTGGCTCCTACCAGCGCAATGGTTTCTCCGGGCTTCACCTCAAAAGAAATATCCCGCAGCACATATTCTTCTTCGTTATAGGCAAACCAAACGTTTTCAAATTTAACATCGCCTCTCAGCTCTTCGGGCTTATAGGTTCCGTTATCCGGAATTTCTTCCACAGTGTCCAGTAGTTTGAAAATCCGGTCGGAGCTGACGATTCCCATCTGCAGGGTGTTAAAGCGGTCGGCAATCATCCTGATCGGACGAAAGAACAGGGCGATGAACATGGTATACATCGTGATGTCGCCCAAGCTGATTCCCATATGCAACAGACGCGGCGCCCCATACCATACGATCAATCCGTTGCAGGCGGCTGCTACGATGTCGGCCACAGGGAAGTAGACGGAATAATAAAGCACAGATCTGAGGTTCGCCTTTTTATGCTCCTCATTGATGGCTACGAATTTTTTATACTCTCTGTCCTCGCTATTGAATATCTGCACGATGTTCATCCCGGTGATATGTTCCTGCACAAAAGTATTCAGGTTGGCAACGGCCGTTCTTACATCGTTGAAGGACGACTTGATTTTTTCCTTGAAAATATAAGTGCTGATCAGGAGCAAAGGCAAAGGAGAAAGACAGACCAGGGTAAGCTTCCAGTCGCGGATGAACATGGCGGCAAGAATTCCTATGATTAGCAGCAGGTCGGCTGCGATGGCCGCAAAACCTTCGCTGAATACTTCGTTCAGTGTTTCGATATCGGAAACATTTCTCGTGATCAGCCGGCCTATAGGATTTTTATCATAAAAGCTTAATCTGAATTTCAACAGGTGGGCATACAATTTTATGCGTATATCGCGGATGATATTTTGTCCGAGCCAGCCTGATATATAGGTATGAAAATAACGCACGATGCCGGTAACCACCAGCAGTATGATAAGAAGAATGGAAGTATCAACCAGGCCCTGCAGATCTCTCTGCCTGATATTCTGATCAATAGCCACCAACCCGATCAATAAAGGCATGGCAATACCCAGCAAAGCAGTAAGAATCGTCAGGATCACAAGGATAAAAAACTGAAATGAATAGGGCTTAATAAAGGAAAACAGCCTTTTCAGCACTTTAAGATCAAAGAGATTTCCACTCCGGGTAGTTTCGTTCGCCACAGAAATATTTTTATACAAAATAAGCCAAAAGCAGGCAAACCTCAAATCAATCCGATTATTGACTGAAGAAATACTTCCTTAACTTGCCGCATAAATTATTACGATGGAAGGATTAAAGAAGGAAATACCCGAACTGAAAATCAACGAAGGCTTGCTCCTGTTCATACTGGCAGCGATCAATTTTACCCATATCATGGATTTTGTCATCATGGCTCCACTGGGACCATTGCTTAAAAAAGAATTTCTCATCGAGACCAAGGAATCAAGCTTCCTGATTGCTGTCTATACCCTGAGCGCTGGCGTTTCGGGTTTTATTGGCACCTTCCTGATTGACCGCTTCGACCGTAAAAGAGCGCTTTTGTTCATGTATGCAGGCTTCACGCTCAGCAATCTATTCTGTGCCCTGACAGACACGTATCATTACTTTCTTATCGCCCGTGTTATAGCCGGCGTTTTCGGGGGTGTATTAGGCGCTCTGGTACTCGCCATTGTAGGCGATGTCGTTCCATACGAACGCAGAGGCAAGGCCACAGGAATCGTGATGTCGGCTTTCTCTGTCGCTTCAGTTATCGGAATTCCCCTTGGCTTATTTCTTGCCGCAAAGCTGAGATGGCAGATGCCTTTTATCATGCTCACAGCCATAGGAGCAATCATCTGGATTGCCGCTTTTTTCGGTCTGCCGTCTATGACCGGTCATATGAAAGGATTTTCCGGTGCAAAGGAAAAATCGAAAGGAACATTTTTCAGGCAGGTAACCTCCGAAGCCATTCCCTTACTGAAAACGATCTTTGGAAATGTCAATATCCGCTGGGCTCTGTTCTTTATGGTAATGCTGATGATCGCCGGACTTACCATCGTGCCATTTCTCAGCGACTATACCGTTTATAACGTCGGCCTGGACCAGGAGACAGAACTTCCCTGGATCTACCTGGTGGGTGGACTGGCTACTGCCGTTTCAGGACCTCTGGTCGGCAAACTGGCTGACCTGTATGGAAAACAGCGGGTGTTTATGATCTCGGCTCTGCTTTCCATCATACCGATCATGATCGTAACCCATATGGGAAAACTGGAACTGCATATCGTTCTATGCTTCTCTACGATGTTCTTCATTTTCTTCGGAGGCAGGTTTGTACCAGCCATGTCGATGATCACTTCAAGCGTAGAGCCCCGCTTAAGAGGAAGCTTTATGAGCATCAACTCTTCCATGATGCAGGTAGGATCCTTCATAGCAACCTTTGGAGCCGGGCTGGTCATTCAGAACGGCCCAAACGGTGAACTGATCAACTACAACTATGTAGGTATTTTTGCCTGCCTCGCAACATTAGCCTGTGTATTCATTTCTTTTAAAGTGCAAAAAGTATCATAGCATGAGTAAAAAAAACATCCTGATCTTATTAACGATCATTATTTTTTCAGGCCTTGTGGTCTATTTTATTGAACAGCTTAATTTACCCAAAGGCCTGCTTTATCTGGTCGTATTTGGCGTAGCGATCGGGAAAATCTATTTCTTTCTGATACACAGCTATAAAAAGCTGATCAACATCTCCAGAGCAAATGTGACTTATTTCAATTTCATGCTTTTTGTCGCCATGAACATTTTCCTGATGGTGGTATCCTTCTGTGCCGACTACTTTTGCATATTCGTGATCGATCCCAACTCATTCTCCGGAGTGGAAGACGCCACAACAATTCCTGAACAGCTTTTTAAATTCTTCTATCTGAGCTTCCTCTTATTTACCAATATGGGCGTGGCCAATGTGGTACCGGTCGCCATTGCGGCGGAATGTATGGTGATGTTTGAAGCGATCATCTCCTTCATCACGATCATCTTTATTCTCTCCGACTTCGCCAATCTGAAGGATTCACTGGTGAGTGTCAGCAGGGAGAATAAAAAGGATGAATCTTAACTAGATCTATCAGGTTTTGAAAACCTGATAGATCTCTCAATTTAAATCAATCAACCAGCTATATGAACTATTCAGAACCACTGATCTGCAGTCAGTATTACCATCTATTTAATCATGCAGTAGGAAAAGATAACCTCTTCGTCGAAAGGGAAAATTACCTTTACTTTCTAAAAAAATTCGGAGAATATGCAGATCCGATATGCCAAACCTATTCCTATTGCTTAATGCCTAATCACTTTCATTTCCTGGTAAGGATCAGAGATGAGAAAGAACTATTGCTTTTTTACCGGACTTTAAAAAAAGAAGTTCAAAAAGAAGAAGTGGATTTATCAAAAGTAGTCATGCAAAGATTCAGTAATTTATTTAATGCTTACGCGAAGGCTTTTAATAAAAAGTATCGGCGCAGAGGATCTTTGTTTATTGATTACCTAAAAAGAAAACACGTAAA
>JBJMLY010000382.1:0-4312 GCA_045805025.1 Cytophagaceae bacterium
GCAGCGCGCGCATCAGATGCCGATGAAGTTGCGACGTTTGACCGTGCGCTCAAGGGAGAAGTGGGCTTCCGCGGGAGTTTTTTTTCTTAGAACACATTCGTGATCTTGTACTCTTCGTCGCGGAAGTTGAATTTATCACCCTTCTGCTTACCGGCCAGAGCCTGATAAAGCGGCGTCATAGTCGAAATAGCCATATATGTTTTTCCATCGTGCTCGATTTCCCCGAGGCTTGCGCTGATGAAATAATTTTGAAGTGTAGTATAAACAATGGAACCCAGCTTTACGTGATCCACAAGCGGAACGATAGAAATTCTCTTTAAAAGAGCCAGTCCGTCAATACCTTCTGCTACTTGCCTTGCATGCATATCTCTTGCGATCTGCATGGTTTCTCTGAATGAATCAAATTTCTCTTCTGTGCTTCCTTTTTCTTCGTTGGCACATTCCTGAGCTTCGTCCATTGCTTTCTTGGCCGTGTTTACGACTTCGCTTTGAATATCTATGCACTTAGTAAGAATGTCTTTTTTAAGGGCAATATAATTATCGTCTTCAGGTGTTGCTTTTCTCTCGCTTGGAGGAGGAGGAAGGCTTGGCTTTGAATTGTTCGGATTAGGCTGATATCCTGGCTTCGAAGAAATCGGAGGCGTATAATTTTTTCCGATGGAATTATCCACCATTGGTTTTTGTGATTCTGCAGTATTAGCTGCCTTTTTAGCAGCCGCTTTCTTAGCAGGAGCGGGGCTTACTGCTTTCTTGACTACTTTAACGACAGCCTTTACAACTTTCGTGACTGCTTTTTTAACCAGCGGTTTTTTTGCTACTGCCTTTTTGGGAGCAGGCTTTTTAGCAATCACTTTTTTCTTTACTGGTTTGGCCGCCGGTTTTTTCTTAGCGGCTACAGCCTTTTTAACTGGCTTTTTAGCAGGAGCAGCTTTGCGGGCAGCAGGTTTTTTAGCGGCCGCCTTCTTTTTAGGAGCTGGTTTTTTCTTTACTGCAGCTTTTTTGGCGGCAGGTTTCTTTTTAGCTGCCGCTTTCTTTGCAGGTTTAGCCTTTGATGCTGATTTCTTTTTAGCCATACTTGTGAATTTAGTTATTGAAAAAGTAAAGTCTTCCGTTTTTTTCAGATGCTAATTTAAATGGTTCATTATTAATAATAAAGAATCCGTCCAAATCAATATAATCAATGTTATGACAGATATTCATCGCAGAAGAGATACCCAGACTTGTTTCGATCATACAACCAATCATCGTCTTTAATCCGTGTTTCCTCGCTTCATTCAGCAGATTCAACCCATTTATATAGCCGCCTGCCTTCATTAATTTCATGTTAATTCCATGAAATTGCTGCGCTAATATATAAAAATTCCCATCATTTGTTATAGATTCATCGGCTATTAGCTCAAATGGGCTAAGTTTTTTAAGATATTTGTATTCTTCGTGAAAATCAGAGGGAAGAGGTTGCTCCAGGAATTCAATATTGTACTTTTTCAGTACCTCCATATCCTTTAGCAGCTTTTCAACATCCTTCCACGCCTCATTGGCATCCACCCGTAAAGGAAGGTCTGTGCACCGGGAAACTTCCCGGATCATTTCAATTCCTTCCTGCCCATTTATTTTGATTTTCAGGCTTTTAAACCTTTTCAGAGCAAGTCTTTCCAGGAAATCCCGGATTAGTGAGGGTTCCATGATCGGAAGAGTATAGGACGTATAGATAGCTCCCGCTTCGGGAATACCCAGGTATTCGTTCACTTTCTGATTATTGCTGGCGCTTAGCCAGTGAATCAGGGCAGATTCAATCCCGAACTGCAGGGAATGGCAGACATTCAGTTTTTTGAAAAGCAGGTTTAAATCAGAAGGATCTTTCAGATCCGGAGGGACTTCTTTTTTAAACGTTTCAAACTGGCTATGAATAAGCGCGGGGTCTTCTCCGTAGCGTATATTAGGAGCTACCTCACCCATGGCGCTGATCCCGTTTCCCTGAACTGAAACAAAGAAATTGGTCTTGAATGTGGATTCATTTCTGGAAATTTTCCAGGTGTAAATCAGATCCAGTTTTCTTTCTTCAATCGTCCAGTTTAGCACTAAAAAAATAGCTTGATTCGGGTGTTAAATTAAAAACAAATATTAATTTTAGCTATTTATACCTTAGCACTTATTATTTATTTCTTAAAAACTCATGAAAATTGAAAAGAACAAGGTGGTTTCTATCGCCTACGAATTAAAATCCACCGACGAGGCGGGAAAAAAGAAAAGTATTGAAAAAGTGGACAAAGCGCATCCTATGGTATTCCTGTTCGGAGCCAGCGGATTACCTGAAAAATTTGAAGACAGCCTGAATGGAATGAAAGAGGGCGATACCTTTGATTTTGTGGTTGAATCTGACGAAGCCTATGGCGATATTGAAAAAGAAGCGATTGTGAATATACCGGTAGATACCTTTAAAGTAGACGGGAAATTTGATGCTGCAAGCTTCCCTGTAGGCAAAATGGTGCCTATGTCTGATCAGGATGGAAATATGCTGAGAGGAAAGGTGTTGCAAGTTACCGCTGAAGCCATTAAGATGGACTTCAATCACCCACTGGCCGGCATGGATCTGTACTTTACAGGAGAAGTGGTCGAGGTCAGAGAGGCTACCCAGGACGAAATTTCCCACGGCCACGTTCACGGTCCGGGCGGACATCATCATTAATCCTATGAATCATCGGAAACAGCAGGTATGAAAGGGCTTATGGCATTTCATACCTGCTGTTTCTTTTATACTTTGCGCTTGAAAACTCCGTTATACGTGCTAAGATGCTTTTTAACTATTTCATAATTCTTATATTAAGCATTGTCAGTTTCTCTTCCTTCGCCCAGGATCCGCAATTCTCACAATATTACAATGCTCCCCTCTATCTAAATCCCGCTTTTACGGGAACAGGAGAGCATACCCGGGTTGGGGCAAACTACAGAACTCAGTGGACAAGTATTTCCGCTCCTTATCAATCGTATTCGGCTTTTATTGATCACAATTTTGAACCGAAGAAGGTGGGGCTGGGATTTATGCTCATGAGAGACAGGCAAGGTGCTCAAAAACTCAGCTACACCAGCGCCACTGCATTTTTTTCCTACGAGCTTGACCTGAGCGATAAACTTACGCTCAGACCTGGCTTGTCTGCAGGCCTTGCCGTCAGAGATGCTAATTACAATAATTACACATTCGGGGATCAGCTTGACAATAATGGAAATGTCAGCGCTTCAGTAGATCCTTATTCTTCCCTTGGAAATAAAGTTGCCTATCCGGATTTAGGTACTGGCGCCTTACTTTATTCTGATAAGTTCTGGATAGGCGTTTCTGCTGCTCATATCAATAAGCCCAGTCAGTCCTTTACCCATAACGGGTATCATCTTCCTCTTAAAACCTCTATACACGGAGGTTATCGCTTTATATTTGACCGTTCCGACAAATACAACGAGCGAAGTATTACGCCATCTTTTAATTTTCGCTCGCAGGGAAGGTACGATCAGCTTGACCTGGGCGTAAACGTAACCTACGATCCCATCATGTTCGGATTATGGTACAGAGGAATACCTTTCAAACATTATCTCCCCGGGTTTAATAACAACGAAGCGCTGGTCTTCATGCTTGGTATGCACTACAACAAATTAAGCATTGGTTACAGCTACGATTTTACTATTTCCAAACTGACGCCATCCAGCGGAGGCTCTCACGAACTTTCTCTGGTCTACGAATGGAGATATCCATACAGGAAAAGAATCGGCAGACCGCTTCCTTGTCCGAAATTTTATAACAAGTAATCATGAATTCATCCAGGGAAGAGCTTGAACATCTTCTGAGCATACTATCGATCGAACAGGAATCCGACCGCGAACAGTACAAAGAGAAAGTGCTGAAATCTCCATTGTCCGAACGAAAAAGAATGGGCGTCAGCTGGTATCCCATTGTTATCCGGGAATCGTTTTATGGAATGGGAGAGCGGCTTATCCTTGAAATAGAAAGGCCCACCAACCAGGATGTTTCCCATCAGTTCAGTACGGGAAAAGTGGCTTCTCTATTCAGCAACTACCATAACGAAGGTGCAGAGAATCCATCCATTGCAGGGGTAGTGATGGCCGGAAGACCCAACAGTATTAAGCTAAGTCTTTTTGTAGACGAACTTCCCGACTGGACTGAGACTGGCAAGCTAGGGCTCGATCTGCTGTTTGATGAGAACAGCTACGATGAAATGCAGAACGCCTGTAAGCTGGCTGCATCCCTGGCTGAAAAGCCAGCGGAAGGCCGGTTGGTACAAATACTCACCGGTAACAAGGCGCC
>JBJMLY010000383.1:0-4310 GCA_045805025.1 Cytophagaceae bacterium
TCAAAAAAATGTTTTGAAAGAGGGAGAAAATCATGAAAACGTTATTAGTGGTATGCGGATTAACAGGTATGATATTTTTAAATGCCTTCAGAGTGCTTGCTCAAGCTCCTCCGGGTAATAAATTTCATTGGGGGTTTTTCGAAAAGAAAAAGGAGGATTCAGGAATTATCAATGGCCATAATAAAGGGCGCGGAACACCTCCGAAAATCCGTTCCGGATATAAAATTAATCCGAACTAAATTATTTTTGATTCAGAAATATGGCGAGGGTGAGGTCAGACCATAAACCCGTGATCATAGGAGTGAAAGGTTCTCCGTTCTTCATCCTTTTAGCAGGCTTGATTTTTTTGAACTCTTTCATCGGTTCAAACTGATACATAATCGGACATACATCTTTGCTGCAGCCTACAATGCTGCCGTCATGATCATAGACAACTCCATTTACGAGCCAGCCCAGGTGATTGCCATTAAAGCTGTAGATGTGAAAAAGGTTGTTATTCAAATAGAGGTAAGCAACCGGAGTTCCATCCCACAAATAAATGGTGTACTGATCTTTACAATCCACATAAGCCAGCGCATTTCCCTGCGTATCGTACAAATTTAATTCCCTGTCCGGATTGGCATTATTCAGGATGGTCTGAGTAATATCGTTATCGGTCATAGCATTGGTGACCGGACTTTGTGCTAAACAAAATACGGTACAGAAACTCACTAAAAATAAAGCGGCAAAATATTTCATAAAATTAATAACGAATAATCAAGCCTGTTATTACTAGGCTGTTTGTGTGCTGTTATAGAAGAACAATTTCTTTTCCTTGATGGATGAGGCCACTTTCTCGGGTACCATAGACTCCCAGCCTGGTTCTCCCTTTCTAATCATTTCCAGCACTTTATCTGAAATAATATCCAGGTAATCCACTTTCACATTTTTAATATCATCGATCTTATCGTTGGCAATGAGGTACTCATACAGATCGACCAGGTTCGAAGGCAAACGGAAGTTTTTGCAGGTCATTAAGCCTCCTGCTGCAGTGTCTTTTGCCGGATAGGCATAGATCTTAACATTTCTGCTGAACAGGGCGGCAAAAGCTTCCAGAATTCCTCCTTTAAGATTCAGGTAATATTTCTCATTGAATATATCAGTCAGTCCGATAATTCCAATAATGATACCAATCTTTGCTTTCGTGAAGCCGGATAAATAAGAAACCAGTCTGAAATACTCCGGATAATCGGAAATCAGTACGGTTTGCCCCAGAGAACATAAGATTTCTGCCCGGTCCAGGAAGTCTTTCTCATCAATCTGACCCTCCGAACGCAAACTTGCCAGCGTAAGCTCACACACTTCTATAACCTTATCGGCTGCTACATCTTTGTCGCTCTTAAATTCCGCCAGACCCGTATCGAGCATATCCATATTTACATGCGTTACCGGCCTGAAACGGCCTCTGAGCACCAGGATGTTTTTTTTATAAAATACTTCGGAAGGCTGAAGTACATTCCCTTTGGGATCAAATAAAGCCGCATGGGTAAGTTTGTTTTTCACCAGCTGCAGACTGATAAGTCTATTGTCGACATTTTTAAAATCCGGCCCGGTGATTCTCATCATATCTACTTCAATCCTTTCAACTCCAAGGCTTTCAATAAGAGAAGTAAGCATCCTTTCCGGATTGTCATGATAATAGAAGCATGCATAAACCAGGTTTACCCCGATGATTCCAATGGCCTGCTGCTGAAGCAGTGTATCATTATCCAGCATGTTCACGTGAATAATGACATCATTCGGCGCTGAATCAGGTGTAAGCTGAAACCGCACACCAAGCCAGCCATGACCTTTATTGGTTTTATTATAATTCAATCCGACTACAGTGTTTGCAAAAGCAAAGAACAACGTGTCCGCCGGCCTCACTGCCTTCAGCCTCTGTTCGATCAGCCTGTATTCCCGGTCGAGCATTTTCATGAGCCTGGATTCGCATACGTATCTTCCGCTTTCTTCCGGACCGTAGATAGCATCGCTGAATGTCATATCGTAGGCAGAAATCGTTTTGGCTATCGTCCCGGATGCAGCGCCCGCTTTAAAAAATAAGGCTGCCACTTCCTGTCCTGCTCCTATCTCGGCGAATGAGCCATAGGTTTTAGGATCCAGATTGATTTTCAATGCTTTCTGACGGGGGTCCAGTACATTCGATTCCATATATTTGAAGATTTAATCGTTCTCTAAATATAATAAAATGAGCTGACAATTGTAAGTAAGTGGCCTGTTAACAATTAAGCTATTGACAATGGAGATTATTCTAAAAGATAAAGGAAACAAGAAAGGGCTTTTGCCGCTAGGGTAAAAAATTAAAGCTTTCCCATCATGCAGACGGCATCCAGGTTCGGTTTAGCGCTGCCGCCTTTGGGTTCGAGGGTTATGGCAAAAGATTCTGCTTTACCCACTTGCTTCATTTTATGATAAGGTTCAGGATCCGACATTTCAATCATGCCCGCATCAACCGGTTTTCCTTTATGAAGAGCCCACAACTGGTATTGCATGCTATCGGGTGGCTCCGGAATATTTTTGAGGTTCAGAAAAACTTCCTGAGAGCTCTTGTTCCAGAGAACAACTCCTGTAGAGGCAGCCGTCATATCTGCCATACCTTTCAGATGCACCTTGGAAATACTGCTGTCCATCACCATATGCAGCTCCTCCCTCACCTGAGCGAGCTGGGCGCTGTCGGTTTTCAGTTTTTCCTCCATTGAAAACTTCACAGTATTGATATTGCCGGAGATCCTGGTATTTTCCTGCTGAAGAGTTACAATTTTTTCTTCGGCATGCTGCCATTTCTGCCAGAACATACCCGCCAGAATTGCGCAGCCTAAGGCTATTGTAATGGAAGCCGCCACTAAATAAGGCGCTGTTTCCCTTTTAGGACCAGAAACTGTTTTCCCTTTCGCTGATGTTTCTTTCTTTTCTGATTTTTCCGCCTTATCCACCGCATTCATCACTTTCTTTTTAAGGGTCAGGGATGGGTTCCTGGAAAACTTACTGGCATAATGGAACATAGCATCTTCTATAGCCCGAAGCTCTTTTTTTACTTCGGGATATTTTTCTGAATTATCCTCTACTTCCCTGCTTTCCTCGGGAGACAAGCTTCCCAGCAGATAGGCTTCAAGAATTCCGGACGATATGTATTCTTTTGTATTCACTAAAACAGTCCTCTTAATTTATTGATGGCAGCGCGTACTCTTGTTTTAACGGTACCAAGGGGTATACCAAATTCCTCAGAGATCTCCGATTGTGTATATCCCCTGAAATACATCAGATCCAGCAGCTCTTTCTGCTCGGCACTCAGCACATTCAGCATTTCCCGCACACCGATATATTCAGGTTTGTGCTTATCATTATAGGAGCTATCGGGAATAGATACGTGCTCAGGTATCTCATCGGTTTTAGCGCTTTTCTTAAAATCTTTGGAACGGATTTTATCAATGGACATATTCCTGGCGATATTGATCATCCAGGTAAAGAGCTTCCCCTTGGAAGGGTCATAATCGTTGATTTTATTCCAATAGCGAAGAAAGCAATCCTGAGAGATCTCTTCGGCTATATCTTCAGACCTGACGATCCTGAGAACTACGCCATACACGGCCGCTGAATAATGATCGTAAAGGTATTCAAAGGCATGCTTATCCTTTTCGTTCAGGAGTCTGACTAATTCCGGTTCCGCTATGAATCTTCCAGGTTCGATAATCTATGAAATGATGGTAAAAGTAATCAATAGGAATTTAAAACTGAAGTTTCATGAAAAGGTTTTAGCAGGGCCTGCACAAAGCCAGCTAAAACAAGCATATATCATGACTTGGAGGACATTCCGGAAAACAAAAACCCCGGCTTTTAAGGGCCGGGGCTGACTTTCTATTCTGCTAGTTTCAGAACGGTGACTGCGCCCTTCTTATGGACGGTACCGCCGAAATCTGATTCCTGGGGATCGTATTTCAGAGTCCATGGATAAGTTCCTGTTTCCATAAGCTCTCCTCTGTACGTACCATCCCATCCCACATTCGGATCTTCGGTGTAGAAAATAATCTCACCCCATCTGTTAAATACAGTGAACTGTACATTCTTCACATATTTTGTAAACGGACGGAACGTAATATCCTTGTATCTGTCTGAAGTCGGATCGATACCCGAAGGATCCGCTACAGGGAAGAACGCCTGCGGAATATCGAATTTAGGAGGACAAACATCCAGCGCGTTCAGACTGTCGGTAGTCGGACATCCGAGACCATTGGTTACGGTTACATACACCTTGCCAGGTGAATGCACCATAA
>JBJMLY010000384.1:0-10801 GCA_045805025.1 Cytophagaceae bacterium
AAGGAAATTCTTTCGGGCAAGGTGAAAAAAGATGCGGTCATTGCCGTAACGCTTGATGACAAGAACGCGATCCGTTTTATTAACCTGGATGAAGTGAAGATTGGGTAAGGAATTATCTTCGGATTTAAAATAAAACTAAAAGCCTCCTTTGTGGAGGCTTTTTTATAAAAAAACCGGGGTAATTATTTGTTAAAAGCCATTTAGAGAGGATTTCCAACCTATTCTTAGATAAATCCGTTTATTAATCTATATATTTGAGGCATAAGACCTCAGATATACAGAATATGACTGGCTACTGGAATTTCTTTGTATTAGGACTTTCGAACCTGGCATTCTTCCACCTGTTCGAACATATTCTGTTTATCACCGCTCTTTGCGGCATATACAATTTCGCTTCCTGGAAAAGAGTACTGCTTTTCATTTTTCTGTTCACGACCGCTTTCCAGGTATCTTTTCTGCTCTCCGCTTTCAACTATATATCCGCTCCTGAAAACCTGATCAAATCTCTGATGCCGGTGACAATATTGAGTGTAGCCATTTCCAACCTATTCCTGAAAAAGCAGGCCTTTACCAATAAATATCCTTCACAGAATTACCGCTTTTTCCTGGCGGTCGCAGCCGGACTGATCCATGGATTTGCTTTTCCGGAAAGTCTGCAGAATTATTTACTGTCGCCCGATGACCAGGTTATGGAACTGGTATTTTTTGATTTCGGGATCATTACAGGCATCGGAATTACTGTTTTCTTCCTGCTTCTTATCTGCTTTATCCTTACCTATTTTCTGAGAGTGAATATCCGGGAGTGGAACCTGCTGTTATCCGGAGCCTGTGCAGGAATTGCGGTGTATATTGTAGCGAACTATCTCTTAGTTCCCTGACGAATCTTTCGTGGTCTTGCTCTTTTCTTTAGCAGCCTGCTTTTCGTTTTTCTTTATTTCCTTGTCCGTAACATCGGGCGTGTATTGCTGGTAATCTTTATTCTTCAGACCACCCTTCTTGACTTCCTTGATAAATCTGGCCCAGGCAAATGGGTTCGTCAGATTCTGCCATGCATAGGAATTGGCCATGTATCTTGTATCCGTACGCTGGATCTGCTGCTCCATATAATACTTGTGAACCATCATGCCGTCCGGGCTGGTATTATACATCATCCGTTTCATGACCTGATCGTTCAGATTCTTATGCATTGCATCCATATCGGCTTCAGGAAGTCTTAAAGCCAGAAAAGCTTCTTTAAAGATCTGCTCGGTCGGCCATGGGAAAACCGATACATCAGGAAGAAGTGTGGTGTCTTCCGAAAGTTGTATGATTACTGATAAATTATCGTTTTCGGAATAAGGTATGATAAAATGTTTTTCTTTATAACCGATAGACCGTATCACGACGCTGTCGCCAATCATGGTGGGCATGGAAAAATATCCAAGGTGACTTGTTACGGTTCCTCTTCCCGATATCGGCACGAACACATGCACTCCCGGGATACCGTAAGCGCTGTCACCCCCCACTACAAGACCGGAAAACTGGATAATTTTCCGGTTGTTCTGTGCAAAGGAAGTACTCAGGCTCAGCATAAGAGCCAGAATTAAAAGAAGGTATGGAAAAGTTTTTTTCACCGTATTCGCTTCCCTAACAAACCGGGCATTCCGCCAAAAGTTAAGGAGTACTAAAGATAACGCTATTACTTCAAATTTCCGTACTGCAGGGGCTATTTCTGGCACCGGTACTTTTACGGGTGCTGATTAATAGTTCTTGTTAATGGAATTACTATTATTATGCGTATATTTGCTTAAGCAAATATTATATGATCCGAATTAAGAATTTTGAGTTAAGGACCGGCTCTGAGATCTTCAAAGCCTTCAGCGATGAATCGCGGGTCAGGATCATGCATCTGCTATACAAAAATCAGGAAATGTGTATTTCTGACCTGGAACTGATCCTGGATTTTACCCAGACCAAAACCTCCAGGCATCTGATTTATCTTAAAAATGCCCGACTGGTCAAATACAAAAAGGTCGATCAGTGGGTTTATTATTTTATCAACGAAGCGTACGATGATATTATCAGCCAGATCTTTTCCTTTCTTGAAAAAGATACGGCCCTGCAGAAAGACCTGGAAGAATATAAAACTTTATATTCCAACAATGAGCTTGCCATCAGAAAGCTTCACAATAAACAGAACAAATACCTGCTCCCTGATCTGGGCAGCTTAAAATAGAAAACAGCATTTATGAAATACAAAAAACATATTTTTATCTGCGTGAATGAAAGGACCGATGGCCGGCAATGCTGCGGGGAAAAACACGGCATGGAACTGGTGGAGGCCTTTAAAAAACTGGTGAAAGAGCATAAGATCGCTACAGAGGTAAGAGCACAGAGAGCAGGCTGCTTTGATGTATGCAGTTCCGGACCAGCGGTAGTTGTATATCCCGAAGGTATTTTCTACGGACATGTACAGCTCAGTGATGTGAAAGAAATTTTTGAAGAACACATTCTAAACGACAGGCCGGTACAAAGACTGGCTCTTCATTTCTGATGCCTTCCTATAAACACATATTATTCGATCTAGATCATACCCTCTGGGATTTTGACAAAAATTGCTGCGAAACGCTGGAGGAGCTGCATCAATTACACAACCTGAGCCGGCTCGGTTTCAGTGCCGCACAGTTCTTTTCCGAATACAAAAGGATCAACGTAAACATGTGGAGAGAATACAATGCCGGAAGAATCACCAAGGAAGAAATCAGAGAATCAAGATTTGAGCTTACCTTCACTGCTCTTGGAGTACCCGAAGATCTTGTCCCTGGGGAACTCAACGAGCAATTCATAAAACGTTGTCCGGCCAAGAGCCACGTATTCCCGCATACACACAAGGTCCTGGAATACCTGTCGGATAAGAAATACATCCTTCATATTCTTACCAATGGATTTTCGGAAATACAGCAGATTAAAATGAATGCCGCCAGACTCGAGAATTACTTTTCGGAAGTGATTCATTCTGAATCCTGCGGCTATCTGAAGCCAGATAAAAAAATGTTTGATTACGCACTTGACAGGATCAAAGCCAACCCCCAGGAATGCATCATGATCGGCGACGACCTGGAAGCGGATATCATCGGAGCCAGGAATGCGGGCATCGATCATATTTATTTCAATCCTGCCCGGCAGGAGCACCGGGAAGACGTAACGCATGAAATCAGCTGCCTCAGCGAATTAATTCATATTCTTTAGTGCATGGCTTTACCTTTTTTGAAACATTTTGAGCTGGGATTTATTATTCAGCTATCCGGTCGGATTAAATTTTTAGCATTATGAACATCCAGAAAACAGATCTTTCAAACCTGAAAAACGAACCTGTGCTGAACTATGAGCCTGGTTCAAAAGAAAGAGAAGAATTAAAAAAAGCGATCAAAGCGGCCAGATCATCCATCCTGGAAATTCCCATGTATATAGGGTCTGAGAAAATAGTCACGGACAAAAAACACAAAATCGCACCTCCGTATGACCACAAAAATACCATTGCCCACTTTTACGAAGGCGATGCAAGCCACGTGCAGAGAGCCATTGAAGAAGCGCTGAAAGCAAAAAAAAACTGGGAAGAAAAAACCGTAGAACAAAGGGCAGAAGTTTTTCTCAAAGCCGCCGATCTTGTTTCAGGAAAATACAGGGCTAAGATCAACGCCGCCACGATCGTCGGACAATCGAAAAACGCGTTTCAGGCGGAGATCGACTCTGCCTGTGAGCTGGCTGATTTCCTTCGCTTCAATGTCAAATACATGTATGAGATCTATGCCATCCAGCCCGCTTCTCACGAAGGCGTGAAGAACTCCATGGAATACCGGGCGCTGGAAGGTTTCGTATTCGCATTAACCCCTTTTAATTTCACCGCCATTGCCGCAAACCTTCCCTGCGCTCCCGCTCTGATGGGTAATACCGTAGTCTGGAAGCCAGCCTATACGCAGATCTATTCTGCACAGGTAATCATGGAAATATTGCTGGAAGCAGGTCTGCCGGCAGGAGTTATTAATTTAGTATATGTCGATGGCCCCATAGCAGGGAAAGTAATCTTTGAACATCCTGAATTTGCCGGGCTGCATTTTACGGGAAGCACTAAAGTCTTTTCTGAAATCTGGAAAACGATCGGAAATAATCTTGAACGATACAGATCTTTTCCCCGAATTGTCGGAGAAACAGGAGGTAAAAATTTTATGTTTGCCCATGCCAGCGCGGCTACCAAGGCGCTGAGCACTGCTTTGCTCCGGGGAGCTTTTGAGTACCAGGGACAAAAATGTTCAGCTACTTCCCGTGCTTATATTCCAAAATCTATCTGGCCTGAGGTCAAAAAATTTCTGCTGGATGATCTGAAAACCATCAAAATGGGATCGCCTGAAAATTTCAGCAACTTCATTAATGCGGTAATCGATGAAAAATCATTCGACCGGATCACGGCCTATATCGAAGCAGCAAAAAAATCAACGGACATGGAATTAATCGCGGGAGGCAGCTACGACAAAACCATTGGTTATTTCATAGAACCTGCAATTTTTGTCAGCAAAGATCCGAAGTACGCAACCATGTGTGAAGAAATATTCGGTCCGGTGCTTACGATCTATGTATACGAAGACGAGCGCTTCGAAGAGATTATAAAGGTAGCGGACAGTACTTCCCCTTACGGACTTACAGGTGCCATCTTTGCCAGCGATCAGAGAGCCATTGAGCTCATGCGTTCAGAACTAAAAAATGCGGCCGGAAATTTTTACATCAACGACAAATCAACGGGAGCCGTTGTCAACCAGCAACCGTTTGGAGGAGCCCGGAAATCAGGGACGAACGACAAAGCGGGTTCTATGCTGAATTTATTGCGATGGGTATCTCCAAGAGTCGTGAAAGAAACTTTAGTTCCTCCGACCGACTACCGGTATCCGTTCATGAAAGAGGAATAATTGACTAATAGTCTTATTGCGTAATCTGTAATTTACCTCCTGCCGTCGTGTTGATGGTCAAATTCGCACCAGAAGAAGTCTGAATCTTAATGGTATTGCAGGTTCCAGTGCTTCCTGTTATTAACGGATTTACAGGAGTGGATCCGGGGATAATTACATCGGAGCTGAGGTCCGGCAGACATTTCTTGTCCCAGTTGCATGGATCAAACCAATTGGTGCTTACTGTTCCCTGCCATGTCCAGGTTCCTGCACCACCATCCGGAGAAATGGTCAGGTTAGCGCCGTTGTCGGTACCCGTCGTGACCGGATTAGAAGCAATAACCCGTATCCTGTATCCCGTCCCCGGCGCCGTTGCTCCGGGAATCAATGCCGGTATAACTCCCGCTGTAGTTGAAGTCAGCGTTCCTATGGAAACCGGGGCAGCAAAACTGCCGGCAGAGTTTGATAGCTGCGCCGTAAAAATATTACCGGCATTATAAGTGCCAGTGATGGTGAAGCTTACGTTCACTGTTCCTCCGCGACAAAGTAAAACAGGACTTATTGCTGAAGTGGTGATGCTGGTGGTACTCAGAACAGGAACACAAAGAGAGAATTCAGAAGTACTATTTCCGGCATTCGTAGCTGTCGCCAGAACTGTATCGCCTCCAGCCACTGACGCCGCCAAAGACCAGTTTCCTGCTCCGTTGGCAACTGTACTTCCGACATAGGTATAAGCATCAAAACAACTATTCGAAATAGAATTGGAAAACACCTCCACGTTTGCATTGGCGGGAGCCGTTCCTGATATGACCGTATTGTTGGCAACAAGAATCACCGGAATGGCTAATCCATTATTCGCCTGCGAAGCTCCGTAATTCAGATTGATAGGCTTGCCTCCGTTATTTCTATAGACGGGATTTCCTGAAATTTTATTGCCGGTGGCCGCAAGACTTGTCAGGTTGAGACCGTAAATCGTATTGAAAGCAATGATGTTTGCCTCACCTGCCAGCGTACCGCCGATGGTATTATTGGCGGCGGCGGTGTTGATATAAACCCCGTTATCCTGTGAGGATCCTGCAATGGCTCCCAGCGTGGCGTCACAGCCAATATAGTTTCCTTTGACAACATTGGTTTTACCGCTGGCTCCGTCAATCTGAACTCCATAGAATTCATTTGCTGATATGATATTTCTGTCGCCAGCCGTTGTTCCTCCCACGATATTATTCGGCGAGTTGTCAATCAGTACTCCGTAAACCTGGTTATTCGCCGCAAGGTAGCTTGTACCATTTTTCTGAGGCCCGATAATATTTCCCTTTACCGTAGTTCCGGCAGCAGCATTGTTGGTAAGATCGATTGCGCATCCGTTTAAAACTGCGCCTCCGCTTTGTCCGGAAATGAGATTCCCATCTCCGGCACCATTCCCCCCTATTTGTGTTCCGCCGCCTGATGTAGTATTCACAAGAATACCGGTATTCTGAGTACTTCCCGTAATAAATGTCGTTCCTGTAATATCAATTCCGATATAATTTCCTTTAAAGATATTGCCTGTAGCGGCTGCGAGGCTGATTACTACCCCAAAGGTTTCATTGGCCGAAATGATATTTCTGGCACCGGCAGTATTCCCCCCGATTATATTATTAGGCGAACCGTAAATATCAATCCCTTCTACTTGAAGATTTCCGGTTACATACGTAGCACCATCTTTCTGTGGACCGATGATATTACCCAGCACACTGGTACCCCCGCTGGCACTGCTGAGAAATATACCATAGCCATACACAGCCGCGGGATCGTAGCTTCCGGAGATCACATTTCCTTCTCCGGCTGCAGTTCCTCCGATTATGTTACCTGTTCCGGCCGCCGCTGAAATCCATATTCCGATACCCTGAGTGGTTGAAGCGATAAAGCTGGTTCCTGTTTTATCCAGCCCGATATAATTCCCTTTTATAACATTACCTGTAGAACCTGCCAGCTCGATATAAATACCGTCATCCTCATTGGCAGAAATAATATTCCTGGCCCCGGCCACGCTTCCTCCGATTGTATTGTTCGGACTACCGCTGATCCAGATCCCGTCGGTTTGAGTGTTGGAAGGTATCCGGGTGTTTCCATTGGCTTGCGGACCAATAATGTTACCCTGGATAATAGTTCCATTGGGACTTGAACCCGCTAAAAAGATGCCGTAAAGATTTCCCGAAATTACATTTCCTTCTCCAGGCAGTGTTCCTCCTATAATATTGCCACCTCCTGAACCAGCCAGGAAATTAATACCGTACTTCTGAACATTGGCTGGAACTACGTTGCTGCCGTTCGACTGTATACCAATAATATTTCCTTTGACTGAATTCAGCGCAGAGCCCGCCCCTGTAAACTGTATGCCGCTCATGTTGCCGTTCAGACCAGCCAGCAAATTAACTCCTGCAGGTGTGCCGTCTCCGATGATATTTCCGGAACTACTGACACTCACACCCACATCCATCTTTCCGCCTCCCTGATTCAAGCCTGTGGCATCCATCCCTATATAACAGCCAAGAACAGCGTTGTTGTTACCGGAGATAATAGTTACTCCTGCATCATTCGCATTGGCCGCATTGCCTCCTGAACTGGCAAGTACCAGTCCTCTTATGATATTATTGTTACTGGCTATAGAAAAACAGGGAGTTCCGTTCGTATTGCAGGTAACAACAACTTTATAAACAGGATTCAGCGGAGTTCCTACAGTCGTATTAAAAACAGGTATGGTATTCGGTAATGCTCCCGGATTACTCCATCCGTCAATAAGCACACCGGCGTTATCGGTCAGGTTCGGAAGCGCTGAAGCTAAATTAATCGTATAAGGTCCTGCTGCTCCAAGATTAAATACAATGGTGTCGCGGCCGCAATGGTTATTGGCATCTGTAATAGCCTGCCTCAAAGTACCTGCGCCTGCATCGGCCAGACTATTGACCAGCAGAATACTTGGCAGCTGTGTCAAAGTACCAAAGTTGGTGGTACCTGCAATGATACCTGTAATTGCAGGAGCGGTTCCGCCTGCTGCACCGGCAGGTCTTACAATATTTCCAGGACCAGCCACGGGTGCCTGAGCCGAAGCTTTCACCTGGATACCCGTAATGGTCATCGCATCGAGTGCTGCTATACCGCCTGCCGTATAATTGATGGTGATGGTTGTCGCGGTAACATTAATAACAGCTGAGGTAATATCACGGGCAGGAGTAAAACTTACAGCCCCTGCACCGGCATTAAAAACATAGCCCGGAGGTACTAAAAGCGTTATGCTGAATGCTCCATTAGGAAAATCTGCATTCACACTTTCGTTGATGCTAATTGGACCAAGCGTGGTATAAGAAGTGGCACAAAGTGCTGCTCCTCCTGTAGCCGGAGCGACAACAGCTGCATTTACATTCTGCAGATTAATACCAGCTAACAAAAAAAGATAAAGCAAATACCTGAGTAAAGGCATGGTTTTAAAAAACGGAAGGGTGAAAGCGCCGTACGACGTGAACAGTTTTATCTTAACGACATTACCTCTCATAAATCTCTGAAGTAAATTTTAAAAAATTAAAATGCGGATTATTTCGTAACAGCTTCTGAGCTCAGCTTCTGATTCCAGTTTGAATCAAGTACGCCTTTCTCAAGAAGTACCTGCACCAGCTTCTGATATTTCTGTTCGTCAAGGCTGGTTTGCACTTTCAGATCTGTAATCTGCTCCTGCTGTTCTGTAATGAGAGCCTGCTGCTCTTTCACTGCCTGGATAAGGATGGCTACTACTTTTGAATACTCCACGGACTTATAACCGTTGGCATCGGTTTTTACCAATTCAGGAAACACCTGTTCTACTTCCTGCGCGATCAGACCGATTTGTGTTTCGGATTCAAAATTCTTTTCCTTATACTCATTTACCTTCCAGTTGTAAGTAACACCTCTTAGTTTCATAAGTCTCGTAAGAGCGTGGTCTATAGGAAGGATGTTTCTCTTCCAACGTACATCCGACATTTCCGTAACGCCGTTTGTTTTGAGCAAACCGTTTACTTCCAGCTTGTAAGTGCCCGAAGGAACAAGTCCGATGCCCATATTGCCTGCTCCAGTATAAGAAACATTAAAGCCTGCCGTATTAATAGTAGTAGCTGATGTTAAAGTACCACCCAGTGTTATGTTGGAAGCAGTTTTCGTAAGACCATTGCTCGCTGTGACAGTCGAGGAACTTCCTCCTACCGGTTTCCATATTGCTCCGTTCCAGTACATAAAAGCCGCACTGTCCTTATCATATACCAGCAAACTATTTTCAGCCGCCGTGACAGGTATTGCCAATCGTTGAACAGCACTAAGTCTGGGAATTAAAATACCCTGATTATTTCCCGTAGAAACAACTTCCAGGGCCGCTTTGGAATTAGGTGTGATCGTTCCGATTCCAACATTACTTTGTCCGTAAGAAACATTGCAAATAAAACTCAGAAAAAGGAAAGAGAGAGAATTTCTAGTAAAGTTCTTCATAATGAGGCAGTAAAAAATAGTAGACCAGCCTCAACATACGAAAAAGCCCTCAAAAAGGATACACGATATAAAGGCTCATAACTCGTAGATTATCAAATAAATATCCAACTAATTAATTATTAGAGGATTAAAAATAAAAAAACACCCTGGAATTTTTCCACAAGTGCATTTTACCCTAAAATTTATCGATAGAATAGCTTAATTATTGACTTCCTTCACAATGATCTGATCGCTCCAGTTACCGGGATTTACAACAACCGTGTTAGCTCCTGTCGGAGACATAGCCCAGATACTGATGGTGTGAGATCCCGCAGGAAGGCCCTGAAAAATGGCATAAATGGTTACCCTTTCGTATTTTCCGGCAGCGTTAAAATCAACCACCGCATCAGACCTTCCGGTCAGAGGAGGATTACCATCAATTCTTACCTGGAAATTGGTAGGATTACTACCCCCACCAAGACTTACGTGCCCGGTATAAATCACTTCAATATATGAACCTGCATTGTTCTTGGTAAAAGCCGGGGTAATATCCGTAATTTTTGCAGGGGTTGAAGTCGCCGTTGCCAGACTTGTGGCAGGTATATTGGGGTAAAAAGTTAAAGCGGGTGCCGGAGACTTCCAGCTACCATTGCCGCTGGCATCGGATGTAAGCACATAATTAGCCGTGGGAGAAGTGGTCATCTGAAAATTAGTCGTCTTCAGATTATTATTGACGGTCACAAGTCCATCGTCTGCTACCGTAAATAAGGTATTAGCCAGTGAATTGGTAAGTCTCATGGAAAGGGTGCTACCTGTCGACCCAACACCTCTTACTTCAAAAATTTCGGAGCCTGTGGTGCCTACCCCCAGTTTTCCACCAGTGAACGTTAAATTGTTTCCTCCTAAGCCAATCGAAGTACTCGAAGTCAACGTGCCTCCAAGTCCGATCGTACTGCCTGTCTTCGTCAAACCATTATTAGCTGCAACCGCCGAGGTGGTCGCGAGTAATAGTTTCCATGCTGATCCATTCCAATACATATAGCCGGCGCTGTCTATATCATAGACCATCAAACTATTGTCGGCTGCGGCAACCGGAATTGCCAGTCTTTGTACAGCCTTCATACGTGGTATGAGAATACCCTGATCATTCCCCGGGGAAACTACTTCCAGAGCCGCTTTGGAATTAGGTGTAACAGTTCCTATTCCGACATTCTTTTGCGCCGTTGCATGAAGAGAAATGAATACAAATAACAGGGATGAAATAAAATTTTTGCGAATGATGCTCATGGTTTTGAATCGATCTTGATTTAACCATGAAATTTACGGATAAAGAGGCTATGGAGACTTAATTTTAAGTAAAGAAAGTAGGTATAAAAACGCCTATAAACCCTACGAAGCCTCAGAAAATTAAA
>JBJMLY010000385.1:0-11463 GCA_045805025.1 Cytophagaceae bacterium
TTCAATACTTCCACAGCATCACTTCCGCTTCCGCCATAAAAAAGATAATCCGATCTCGAAAAATCAACGCTTTTCAATTGCTTCAGATTTTTAAATCCCTCGGGCAGACTGCTTATATTAATAAATCTGGCATTAATTTCCTCCAGGCATGGAAGCGTGCTTAATGAATCAACGAGCCACTCCCAGGGTATTTCGTTAAAACTGGAATACTCCAGAAATGTGATCTTCCTGATTTCTTTAAGCCTGGAAATATGAGGCGTAATACAATTGGTCTGTATTTCCCATAATCCCGGAAGGCGTGAAATTCTTTCGCAATTCAGTGAATCGGCACAAAAGGAAATTGTGCTGAGCTTCTGCAGCCTGGTGATAGCCACCGGTATTGTATCTCTGGCAGATAAAGTAGTCAGATTCTTCATCGTTAACACGGTTTTCCAGGCTTTTTCTGTGCTGACAATCAGGTCAAGCGACTTCAGCTGTGGGAACTTTGAGAGACGCGTCACCAGCATCTCCATACTGTCCGCACTGAGCTCAGGATCTCCATACGTGTGCTGCAGGAATTTAATTTCCCTTAATCTTGTAAACAGGGAAGGGTCCAGGATAGCGAAGATTGTTTTGTCTTCGATCACAAGCTTTTCAAGGCTTGGAATTACAGGGATCTTTTCCGATTTATTGATGGTAAGTTCTTTCAGATTTGTTAAACCGGACAAACTTTCCGGCAATGTTTTCCCTCCATATATTTCAATACTTCTGAGATTTCCTGCTTGTCCAATCGTAGCAGGAAGGGTTTTCAAGGTCAGACAGCTGATCCCTTTTAAATTCTTCAGATTACCGATGGACTCAGGCAGCTCATAAAGATTTGAATTCGAAACGTAAATAAACTGAAGGTATTTAAGATTGCCGATTCTTTCCGGCAGTTCGGTCAGCGCGTCATCCCAGTCATTTCCATGCAGGTTTAAGACTTGCAGATTTTTGAGCGTATCAATATTGACCGGAAGCCCTCCTGAGTTTTCCAGCGATAGCTTATATACTTTCAGCGGTTCTTTAAAGGCTTCGTCAATGCTGGTATAATATTTCTGAGCGGATAATGATGCCGAATCAAGTACCTGGGAGCTGGCTTTATAGCCTACAGTGATCAGGAATAAACATATGAGGACCTGTACTTTTTTTATCATGACTGGATGTTCTTTATTGTTATCTATTTTCAAAGGCACGTGGCCCATGTCGTTAAACCAGGTTTGATTTATTTATTTATTACTTATCCTTCGTCCTTTCTCTAAAAGAAGAAGGATGATCGCTTGAACTAACGACCATGAGCACGCAGCACAGCCGAATAATTTTCATCGTCAAAGCATACGAAAATGATTTTATCGATTCCTTCGTTCTTTTCCAGAAATCCGTTTACTGCTTTCGCTGATATTTCAGCGGCTTCCATTTTGGGGAACCGGTAAACACCTGTGCTGATGTTGGGAAAAGCGATCGTTTTACATTGATGAGTCAGGGCCAGATTCAATGAATTGGTATAGCAGGAAAACAGCTTCTCTCTTTCGTTTTTGTTGCCTCCATTCCAGACGGGACCGACCGTATGTATCACAAATTTCGCAGACAGTTTCCCGGCGGTGGTGATGACCGCTTCGCCGGTTTTGCATCCACCCTGCCTTGCCACGATTTTTCTGCATTCTTCCAGGATCTCAGGTCCTCCTGCACGGTGAATGGCTCCATCCACACCTCCGCCGCCCAGCAGCGAGGTATTGGCAGCATTCACAATTGCGTCGGCAGGAACTGTCGTGATGTCGCCTTTGATAATCTCTATTTTCGCGTTCAGCATTGCTGTAGTTGTATTGAATTTACGAGCTCCATCCCATATGAAAAATATAAATCCGCTTGTCGAATTCAAAGACAAGGTCTGTATTCATCTGATCGCCCCATGGAGTATCATAAGAGTTAAATTTTTCCGAAATTCTATAAGCCCGGATGAGTGAATTTTTCGCCACAAATTCCCGGAAATTGTCTTCAAACTCTATTCTCTCATGCCTGAGCTTCTCTTCATCCAGCAAGGGTGGAGAATAAGGATTTTTAAAATACAGCCAATGGTCAAGCGCGGATTTTACTTCTTCTTTCCAGTCTTCGATCTTCTCCAACAAGAATTTTTCAAGTCCCTGACTGATCCTGCTTAGGCGCCTCTGATCAAGGCCTATTCGTGGATCAGGAGTTAGCAAATAGCTTTTGATTCTTTCCTCGGCCAACGCATTGGCTTCGTTCTCTATCCTAAAAAAGCAGAAACTACCGCCATTGTTATAACTTATAGTATTGAGTGCCTCCAGCTTCGCATCGATCTCTGAATCCTTCACGATCTTGTATTAAGCGTTCTCTGCATTGCTGCCCATATTCACCAGCTCATTGACCGTCTTCCAGTTCCTGGTGGTTGCTGTAAGCTTTAACTTATTTTCAAAAAATGTATTGCTGAGCTTTGTATTGCCATAGCCGTCCGGACAAAACAGGTATACGGCGTTTCCGGCAATAATGTATTCATCCTTGCCATAATTTCCCATTCCTATTTTTTCCACTTCGGCTTTCCCCGGCTGACCAGATAAAAAAGTAACGTGTAGTTTCAAAGGGTCTTCCTTCCTCTTATTTAGAAAAGGATTATTTTTCAGCACAGCTACCAGCTCGTCAAGTTCCTTGACCATTACAGGCACTTCAAAGCCGGTTGCTTCCAGAATCTTTTTTGCTATTTTCTTTTCCAGATCGGCACTCTTTCCTTTCTTATCCTGGAAGACCACGTTGCCGCTTTGTATGTAGGTTTTTACATTTTTGAATTTCAGCTCTTCATACATCTTACGCAAAGCCTCCATTTTAATCATCTTATGACCACTTACGTTAATCCCTCTCAGTATGGAAATATAGGTTTGCATGGCAATTTCTGCGAATAAAATCAGTATGTGTTCTGTCAAAAATTCAGACTTAATATACAGTTTTTTCTTAAGTCCCTCTATGGAGTGTTTTTAAAATCTTTCCATGTAAAGATAATAGGAAGGGCTTTCTGAAGGATAGAAAATGCATTGATGAGGTATACCTGAAAATAAACGCCATAGTAAAAACATACCAGCGAATCGATTAATACCCATATACCAAAGGCCAGGATGATGGCGTTGCGGGCCCAGACCTCTTTCCGTTTAAAGGGGTAATGGGCCAGAAAGGCAACGAGAATATAGCAGCATGCGATCGTGCCTCCAAAAGGTCCCCAGATAAAGAGGCGGAGTCTCCCGGCATCATCAGGCAATTTGTCTGTATGCCATAATGCATCAGCCAGGGCACGGTTGTAATGAGCAAAAAGAGGATATTGCCATACAAGGCAAAAAAAATTCCGGCCAATGCAAAGAGCAGGCTGCTATACAAAAGCCAACGCTGCCAGAAAATAAAATTTTCGTTTTTCCGGTGTTCCATCAGAGGTGGACAACCGCTGGAAGAGGCAAAGGTTTGAGGAAAGCCTCACCTACTCTTCATCCATGGAGCTCATGCGCTCATCGATAAAGTCAAAGAAATTTTCTTCCTCCGAAATTTCCCAGACCTCATGATCCCAGTCTACCGTACCAGAAACAGAGCCGTCTGAATCGGTGCGATAGAAGCATTGAGCGTTACCGGCACCATCGGGAAAAAATTCCAGCAGATCTTTATACGCATATCCTTCTGGATAAGCATTCTGCTCTGCGCAGATGGAGTCCATCATGCCGGCCATGATGCTGATCCTTTCGGAACTCAATATGGAATGTGTATTATTTTCCTCACCGAAACCATCATGAACTGCATAAAATTTCTTCAGATCTGCGGGGATCTTCCATCCAAACGCTTTCAGGCTTTCGTTAGGCTGAGGATCGGGATTAGGCATTCCGCCCGTATAAATTCTGTAATAGTCCCTGCCGTCGTAAAGTTTAACATCCATCAGGTAATGTAACTTCCAGGAACTACCGGATTTTTCTGCATAAATGAACCTGCAACGCTCCTTCATGGATGCAAGCAGCTCAGGAATATTAGGAGCTAGAGGTTTGAAATTCGTGTCAATGAAATCAGGAATGGAACTTAAATTCCATTTAAACCATGGACAATCGCTGGGAAACCGTCCCAGCTCAGTATAGGCGACACTGTTCTGGTCTTCAAAAATCAGCCTGACGCCATCCATGCCATGCGCAACGATCAGACTATTCTCCAGATCGGTAGTTCTGACAAATTCAGAATCAAAAGGTTTTTGCGTATCTCTTTTTAACTTTTGACGATAGCTTTCCTTTTCGATATCGGTAAGGCTTCTGTAAGTCATATAAAATCGTTACATAAATAAGCTGGCTCAGCGCCTGATTTCACCCTTATTTGGCCGCCACTACTGGCTCTGTATCATTCAAAGAAGCGAGCACTTCCTTGGTAAGATCCTTGCCGCCTGAAAGATTAGTTCCTATCGACCATATTGTATAAATCGGTCCCCATGGAATTCCCCACCAGCCGAATATCAGTGAGATCAGCGAATAGCCGAATCTTTGGCCGAACATCGGTTCGCCGGCTTTTTTAAAATAGATGTCGCTGGATCTTTTAAAAGACATAACAAGTATTGAAATGCTGTATTCAAAGACTACAAATTTTGCACCCTGACTTAACTCTCGGTTGATATCAGCGTTAGAAAGTCCTTCAATATTTTTAATTACTGCCATGGGAATGAAATTTAAAGTTAAAATGAAAAGTGAAAAAATATACGATTGAAAATCAAGATAATAATTAAAAAGCAATCAGAGAAACTATACCGATTTTTAGAATGTCTGCTAATCTTTCCTGCAATAATGATCCGACTCTTCTACCGGGTATTTTTTATCAAGATCGACATTGTTCATGCTGGTTTTATTGCCCCAGAAAAAAATCTTTTCAAAGAATGGCAGCAGTCTGTTATTTCTGATCTTGCCCAGGAAATAGATCTCGTGCTCTTTTTCCTTCATGCCCATTTCGTAGAGAATTTTATCATGCTCACGAATGCCCAGGCTGTTAAAGAACTGTTTCATGCGGAAGTATTCGCATACGTTGCCGCTTTCGAGCCGGCCCGCAAAAAAATAAGGCATAAACCAGCCGATCACATAACAGCTGGCGGAAATAATTTTTCCTATTACATAAAATCTGAATTCGTAATAGCGGGAAACCGGAACCCCATATCGATTCATGATCTCCAGCACTTCGCTGCGGTGGTTCCATTCATCCATTTCGATCTGCCTGATTTCCGCTTTTTCGTCCAGACTCTTCACTGAACCGGCATGACCCTGGTAGGCAAAGGAAGCGGCTCTTTCGGCAGAATACGCTTTTTTCAGAAGGTCAATTAATTCGGGGTGATCGAGTTTCATAAAGATGATTCAATATACAGAATATCCCTGAACCTCCGAATGTATCATTTTGCATTCTGTAGGGAGGATACAAGATGCTCAATGTAGGCGGGGATAAACATGATCGAATCCTTACTCTGCTTTTCTCAGACTTTATTTAATCTGATTTTGGGGCAATTCCAAAAACCTTATGATCTCCTTGCTTCCGTCTCTGATTCCTTCGTAATATTTTTGCTCCCTGAATTGCGGAACCATTAAGCTGTCAATGATTTTTTGGGCAATTTTATCTTTCAATACTTTTTCTGTCCCATAGCCTGTATTGATCCTCACTTGCCTCAAATTACGGCTTACTACAATTAATACACCATTGTCCCGGCCCGCTTTTCCTATTCCATGCTCATTAGCATAGTCAAGACAATAAGAAAAGAAATCTTTTTTATTTCCAATGCTGGCAGTGGTATGAATAGCTATTTCATTGCCGGTTTTTTTCTTATGGGCGAGAAACAGCCTATTAAATTTATCTTCCTGCTCTTTTGACAGCAACTCTTCGTTATCGAAAACAAATGGAGCATTTTCCTTTTGCGTAGAAGACTGAAAACAAAGAAAGGACAGGGCTACTATGGGTATAAAAAAATGCTTCATAGAGAGTTTAATGCTTAATCAGTAATGATCAGCTTTTCAGTAGCAATGATTCTGCTATTTTGTATAACCTCAATAAAGTAAACGCCGCTTTGCAAGGTGCCGCGGTCTACTTTTGTTCTGTTTCCGGAAACATTCAGTACTGACTTTACCTTTTCACCATAAATATTACAGATGATTAAGTCTACATTATTTAAATCAGCATTGAACTGAACTGTCAAAGATGCATTAAACGGATTGGGATAGAACATCACTTTTTCCGTCAGCTGCAAATTTTTAACAGAGGTAATCAGGTATTCGCAGGTGTCAATACCGGTAACCATGGCTCTTATAAATATTGTATCGCTGTACATGTTGGATCCGCTGATTGTTAAAGCAAAAGGCTACCTCGCCACCATAATCTTCTGAACCGAGCGTGCCGTTTCATTTTCAAGCGTGAGGTAATATATGCCAGGTGAAAGCTGGCTTAAATTGAAATCATAGGAAACCGAGGGTTGAATATATTCCTGCTTCATCACAACTTCTCCCAGCGTATTCAGAATAGTTGCCGTGAGATTATTACCCTGGTTGCTTGCTACAAAAATGCTGAGATCGCTATTCACCGGATTCGGAAAACAGGCAAACTGAATATCGCTCTTTGCGCTAATACCCGTTACCGTATAAGTGGTTACTGACTCGGTGATCGTATTGTGGCCGCTGCCCGGACCTGTATTTCCGGAGCCAACCGTTCCATAATAAGTCGAGCCCAACACAAAAGGGAAAGTCGGATAAAGCGTGTCGTTCAGGGTGACGAAATAAGCATAAATGCCCGAAGGATAATCGGGCGTAATGCAATAGCGCCCGTTATGTACGTCAAGATCTCCGGTGCCTGCCGTGTACACATAATCTTCCACAAAACATCCGGCAGGATACGTGGCATCCACCGCCGGACCACTCGCCCTGGTAGTTGCCGGGGAAAGGACGTAGCTGCTTTTCATTCTTTTGATCGCGCCTGTCCCATTCGTATTTGTATATCCATAAGCTCCGTAAATCGGGAAGCCGTCAAAAGCATACCCGATGATGGGCGAATGATTCAGACTGTCGGTATCGTCATACAAACATTTAGGATTGACGTGGTGGTGATACTCCCCATTCTGCGCGGCATGCCCCAGGCAGGAGTCGAAGCTGATACCTTCGTAGTACAATGCATTTCTGTTCCAGACACCGGCGTTGTTGTAGGTCATTCCGTCTTTGGAATTGTATATGGAAACCCCATTTGACCATACTCCCACATGGCCTAGTCCGACGGCAGTGAGCGTACCCGTATTCTGGACCGGATTTCTCGTGATCTTAAAAACAAAATTCTGGTTGGAAGGAACGTTGGGGTTTGAAGGCCACGGGCCGATATCGTATCCTGGAATGCAGGTCGCGCTTACATACACATAATTAGCCGAATACTGAACCTGCTGCACATTGCTTGGGATACTTGCATAACCTACTGAGCCGTCGGTTAAAATCCAGGAAGTAACTTCAGGGGTAAGCTGGGCGAAAGACGGAATCGAAATTAAAAAAATTAAAAAAGTGTGTGTCAATTTTTTTATCATGGCTGATACGTTTGAATGCATATGAAGACCAAATATGCTGCTCGTTAAATAGCAGTGCGGGCTTACTTTCTTAAAATCTTCTCCATCTTCCTGCCCTTCGCCAATTCATCCACCAGCTTATCCAAATAACGGACCTTTTGCGTCAGGGGATTCTCTATTTCCACTACCCGGTAGCCGCAGATAACTCCGGTAATGAGGTGTGCATTGGGGTTTAGCGAGGCGTGCTGGAAGAACGTCTCAAAAGTTGTATTTTCTTTTATCAGTTTCTGCAGCTTCTTGTTATCGAACCCTGTTAACCATTCTATCACCTGATCTAATTCTGCCTTCGTTCTGCCCTTCTTCTCCACTTTTGCGAGATACAAAGGATAGACCGTGGCGAAGCTCATTTTTGCGAAACGCTGATTATGTGTATCGGAATTATTCATATCTATATTTTTAGAGATAAAGTTACTATCAAAAGGAAAGTCACAGACTAAATTATGGTTTATCCCGGCCGACAAACCGGGCTTTACCTAATAAAAACTCTATTGCTTTCACTACATTTCTGTTGATGCTCTCTTCTGTTTTCAGGTTGGCAATATACCGCACAATCTCATGCTTTAAAGAAGGACGCAGGCCTTCAAAAACTGTTTTGGCCTTTTTATTTTCATTCAGCGCTTTTACAAATTCCGGATGCGGTTTTATGCTTCTATCCGAAGGATCAAATTCTATAGTGAGTTCAATGGTTTCGCCAATTCGTTCGGGCGATTTTTTCAGCATGCCCGTATTGATATAAAGCCGCCAGGCACCACGAAATTTTACGAGGGTTTGCCGGTAAGGCATTTCATTGATTCTTCCTTTTATGGGAATAGCGCCTTTGTCCTTTCCGGCCTGTTTAAAAATTGCTTCCAGTATTTTTTCAGGCACAAACACAAAAGGGTTTATCCCAATGATTTCTATGTCTGCCTTGAATGTATGTGACATGGGTTTAATACGTTTTCCTTGCACCACGATGACCGGTTTCGTCCGATTGCCTGTTCTTTATTGGCTCACCTCAATCCCATATCGTATTGCTGTTTCAAGTATTTCAAGGTTTATATCTTTCAGTGTTTTGAACTTAATGCAATAGCCGCTTACACTTGCCTTGCCCAGTTTCTTTCCATACGTTTTGGCTAAGTAGGTCTTATCACTGATGCCAAGGATATAGACAGAAATTCCGGTGGTGTTTGCACTGAGACCGATCTGATAAAACTCCCTGGTTTTCCCACCCGCATATTTCATGGTTTGAAGTCCATATCCAATATTAGGATTAGAAACAGTTTTATTTTCACTGTTTTTACCATCCAGAAACCATAATTTGCATGCGGGCATGACTTCCAGAATCACGCGGTGCAACTCCTGCATGTCGCTGCGTTTTGGCTCAGGCTGACTGGCAATATACTCTTTGATCTGTCCTTTTACGTTCATTCTTATTCAATGCTTTGGAAGCATTCTACGTAACTTAATTTTTCCGCTTCAGCTCTTCCAGCTTATTCATAAGCGTTTGTAGTTCTCTTTTAAGTTTTCTTTCGGTCTCTACCTTGGCGGCTTTAGCCTCGTCAAGCTGTTTCGCGATCTCATGATATTCCCTTCCCTTGACATCGGTGATTTTTTTGCTGTTCTTATAAAGGAAGAACAACAGAACCGCACCCACGGAAACGCCGATCAGCAGGAACCATAACGTTACCGTGTATGCGTATTTATTAAGCTGCATGCCCAAGAAGTTCATGCTGTTCTTCTCATCGCTGACCTGATCGAACTGCTGCTTTCCTTCTTTTATCTGCTGATTCAGAGAAAAAATCTTATCGCTCTGCGCTTTCACTTTTGATCTTTCATTCTGGAGATCTGACTTCAGTTTCGATACACTATCCTGTACGGACTTATGCATATCGTTCAGCATGTTCTTGCTAATAACCTTATAGTCGGCGTAGTTCTCCGATTTGTTAAGCATAGTATCCCATTTTGAATCCAGGGTTTCCGGAACGTCCTGAGAAAAAGCGGCCCATGCGATAAGGGCACATATTGGCGTAAGTATAAATTTCTTCATAGCACTGGGTTTAGAGTACGAATATCGAATTTTTATTGACATTTTTATACTATGATGTCAGCACTTCCAATACAAGCTTTTCCGGAGCAGTTTTTGGCGGATTGGCTTTAGCATGGATCACTGGACCTAATGATACTGCAAGTTTAAAAATTTGCTCAATGATGACCTGTCTGTGCTGACCTATGCAGGTCAGGGGCTGGCCATATTTGTCACTGGCGGGAATGCGAGCGCCCCTATAATTACTTACCTATAACTATTTCTTCCATATTAAAGTTATTGTTTTTGATCCTTTAAACTCATTTAATTATGAAATCAAAAGCAACATGGTTTATCTTATTAATACTATTAGCAGCTTTTACATCTCAGGCACAAAAACCCCTATATACTTTTACTTTTAAAGTGTATATCAATGAAAGTACTGCTCAATATTACGGAGGACATGCGGCTATAGAAAACCTCATCGGCAACCAGTTCGCAGATGTGAATCAATTTTATAACAACGAGACCGGCTTTACTGGCAGCTATCAATTTGTGCCTGCTTCTTTTTCATATTTTACGGAAACAGGAGCCAACCAACATGTGATGGACTCTCTTGCTAATCAGGCGCCAGAAACTGCCTATGATTTCCGGGTATTATATAGCAGGTCTCCATATCCGCCTGATCCTAATGGGAATCAGAATATTTTATCAGATTACGAGGTGCATACCAGAAGCATTCGTTTTGCATTGAATGCTGAAGCAGAGTGGCAGCAGAGTTTATTTGGGCCTATCCCTACCAGAATTTTATGCCACGAGATCGGCCATTCAAGAGGTGCGGCCGATCTATACTCAGTCAACCTGGCCGCTAACAATAACCAATTATATCCTGATGTATCTTACACGTATCCAGTGGCAAGTATTATGAATTATCTGTATGACCTCAACGCCGGCTGGGATCCTCATTCGATCGCTTGTATCAATGCATCCGGGGGCACTATTCTTACCGAAGCCAGCTGGCAAACATTGTTTTGGTCGCTCTTCCCTTCCAACATATCTATTCGTTTAAGAAATAGCCAGGGAGATCCATTGACGAACGCAAAAGTAACGCTGTATGGAATCAGATGGCTTTCCAATGCTCTTAACACCAGCGATGCCTTCGTTTATTATACCGATGCCCAAGGCAATGTTAGTTTTGATCTAAGCAATACAGCCAACAATCCTTTTATACAGAATGGTGCATTTGCCTTGTTCTCCAACTTTCTTGTGGTGGCCGAATACCAGGGACAAGGAGCTTATAACTGGATCCCGATATTTGATGTCCAAACCGCAAAAATTAATGGGCAAAATGAATACCTTCTGGATTATGCGTTTAATACTAGTCCTGTGGTAAGCATCTCCTCCCCGCTTGACAATGCAGTATTCATAGCGCCGTCCAACATTACAATTTCCGCAATCGCCTCTGATTCCGGCGGACTGGTAAGCAAAGTAGATTTCTATTCCGGAACAACGTTACTCGGAACAGATGTCTCTGCTCCTTATAGCTTTGCATGGAACGATGTTACAGATGGCTTTTATGATATTACAGCAGTTGCTACTGATACCAATGGAATATCCACCACGTCTGCACCTGTAAGCATTACCGTGAATGTGAATCAGCCTTCAGTCATAGATATTACTTCGCCGGTGGCAGGCAGTACCTATACAGGAAACTCGGTAACCATAGACGTGACAGCCAGCGACCCCGATGGAAGTATTACTCTGGTGGAATATTACGATGGCTCCATCCTTCTTGGAAGCAGCACCGCTGAACCTTATGAATTTATCTGGAACAATCCACCTGCAGGAA
>JBJMLY010000386.1:0-11349 GCA_045805025.1 Cytophagaceae bacterium
CATGAACTGATCCCGAAGCTGACCGCGCCGGAATACAAAAAACAGGTGCAGGAATATGTGGAAATGGCGAAGAACCGTTCCGAAAGAGACCGGATGAGCGATGTAAAAACCATTTCAGGACAATTCACCGGCCGCTATGTGATCAATCCTTTCAACAATGAAAAGGTACCGCTGTGGATTGCCGACTACGTGCTGGCCGGCTACGGAACCGGTGTGGTGATGGCTGTGCCTTCTTCCGACATCCGCGACTATAGCTTTGCAAAACATTTCAATCTTCCCATCATTCCGGTACAGGAGGGTGATCATACCGATATCTCTAAAGAGGACTTCGATCCCAAGGCTGGTACTATGATCAATTCAGGCTTCCTGAACGGACTGGATGTAAAAACAGCCATTAAAAAAGCCATCGAGTTTGTAGAAAAAAAAGGAATCGGAAAAGGAAAGATCAACTATAAGATCCGGGATTCCATTTTCAGCCGCCAGAGATACTGGGGCGAACCTATTCCGGTTTATTACAAAGACGGCATCCCCTACACCTTCGAAGAAAAGGATCTGCCCCTGATATTGCCCGAAATCGATGAATATAAACCCACCGAAGCGGGCGACCCGCCTCTTGGACGCGCGAAGAACTTCAGGACTAAAGAAGGTTATCCGATCGAGCTGAATACCATGCCCGGCTGGGCAGGTTCAAGCTGGTACTTTTTGCGCTACATGGATCCGAAGAACGACAAAAGACTGGTATCCGAGGAAGCAGAAAAATACTGGGGGCAGGTCGACTTATACATAGGAGGTTCTGAGCACGCCACCGGTCACCTGCTCTATTCAAGGTTCTGGAATAAATTTCTGTACGACATAGGCTTCACACACCACGAAGAGCCTTTTAAGAAGCTGATCAACCAGGGAATGATCCAGGGAAGATCAAATTTCGTGTATCGTGTGAACGGCACCAACAACTATGTTTCATACAACCTTCGCAAGCAATATGAAACAACCACGCTTCATGTGGATGTCAATATTGTCGACAATGATATCCTTGACACAGCCGCTTTTAAAAAATGGAGACCTGATTTTACCAATGCAGAATTCATCCTGGAAGACGGCAAGTATGTCTGCGGACATGAAGTAGAAAAGATGTCTAAAAGATGGTTCAACGTCGTAAACCCCGACGATGTGGTGGCCCGGTATGGCGCCGACACGCTTCGTATGTATGAAATGTTCCTGGGCCCTCTGGAGCAATTCAAGCCATGGAACACCAATGGCATTGAAGGCGTGTACAAATTCCTGAAAAGGCTGTGGAGGCTGTTCCATGACGAAGCAGAGAACCTGAAGCTTTCCGACACGGAACCTTCCAAAGAAGAGCTGAAGGCGCTGCACAAGACCATTAAGAAAATCGAAGACGATATTGAGCGTTATTCATTCAATACTTCTGTCAGCAATTTCATGATTTGTGTGAACGAGCTTACGGCGTTGAAATGTAACAACCGGAAGATTCTGCAGGACCTGGTGATCATCCTTTCTCCTTATGCTCCTCACATTTCAGAAGAGCTATGGTCTCTGCTCGGTAATAAAGAAAGCATCAGCATGGCTACATTCCCGAAATACGACGAGCAATACCTGAGCGAAAGCAGCTTCGAATACCCTGTTTCCTTCAACGGGAAAATGAGAATGAAAATCAACCTGCCCTTAAGCCTTACCGCTCCCGAAATCGAGAAGGAAGTGCTTGCCTCCGAAGAGGTAAAAAGATACCTGGAGGGCAAAGCGCCGAAAAAAGTGATTGTGGTGCCGGGGAAGATTGTGAATATGGTAGTATAGAGATGTGTGACTGATGAGTGGTGATTTGCAATTTGTTTTACTTATTCGCAAATCACCATTCACCAAGCTATTTCTTAAAGAA
The DNA here is from genome assembly GCA_045805025.1 of Cytophagaceae bacterium. Taxonomy (GTDB): domain Bacteria; phylum Bacteroidota; class Bacteroidia; order Cytophagales; family Cytophagaceae; genus DATMOV01. The sequence continues at coordinate 1,895 of JBJMLY010000386.1, forward strand.
CTTATTCCTCATTTGTACATCACTGTACATTTTCCCATCCAGAATAACCCAGGCAACTCCCCTGTTTGCAAAACCCATTTCGATGTCATCAAAAATAGGCGAACAGAGCTCTTTTCCGGATTTATTGTAAAATCCATATTTACCGCCCAACTTTATAGTTACCAGATCTCCCATATTTGAAATAGTAAGATCATATTTAAAGGGAACAACAACAGCGCCTTTTTTATTAATTGCTCCCCATTTTCCTCCTGACTTAACAGCAATAACACCTCCATAAAACCCCTGCCAAGTATCAATCGCCTCATATTGAAAAGGAATAGCTACTTTATAAAGAGAATCAATAAACCCCCATTTCCCATTGAGTTTCGCATAAGCCATACCTTCGGCAAAATAGGCTTGCAATGAGTCATATTTTATGGGGATTTCTTCATGACCTTTCATATCAATCATGCCGAATTTATTATTGAGTTTAACCAATGAGAGATAATGGCCTGGCTTACCTGAAAAGTCCTTCGCTTCGTCATAGGTAGGCTGAAGCAACACTTCTCCTTTTTTATTTATTAAGCCAATTTTTTTATCCTTATGAGTCCAGGCAAGACTCATTTTGAAATCAGAAATGTGATCATAAATCGGAGGAAGTATAACAGTGTTTCCTTTGATAAGACCGACTTTCCCATCCTTTTTATAAAGCTCAACTTCCTGAGAATGTCCGAAAGTACTTATTAGCATGACTCCAAGGATAAAAAGTATCTTTTTCATAGACTTATTTTTTTATCAAAATACCAATAAAAATGTAGAAAAAAATATACTCAATGTGAAACCTTTGCGTATAAGGATGATATGGACTACCTCCGGTTATTCCTTTCTAACAAAAGATTACTCGGCTTCGGCATGATGCTGACCTTCTTCTCCGGATTTGGAAAGACCTTCATGATCTCCCTCTATATCCCTGATTTTCTGAAAGAATTCCATTTAAGCAACACTATTTTCAGCACCCTTTATGCCATCGCTACCATTGGCGGTGGGATTATGATCATCTACCTCGGACGAATGATCGACCGGATGCATCTGAAAACGTATGCGATCCTCGTTACCCTCGGACTCATCGGTTCGGCCATCATTATCGCATTTACGCACGAAGTTTTCTTCCTGCTGGTGGGTTTGCTGGGACTAAGATTAACGGGCCAGGGCCTCATGAACCACACGTCCATGACAGCCATGAGTAAATATTTTAAAAGATGCCGTGGTAAGGCGATCAGTATTTCGATTATGGGGCACTCGATCGGCGAAGGAGTGCTGCCTCTAATTACCGCAACGACCATCGCCATTTATGGCTGGCGGGACAGCCTGGGATTCAGCGCTGTATTTATGGCATTGATACTCGTGCCGCTTACGCTAAGTCTCCTGAATAAAAAACCGAAGGCTGAAGAAGCTGGTCTGAAGTCCAAAAAGAAACCAAACAAGGTAAAAGAAGACTGGACAGTCGGAAAAATATTGAAAGATGACGCCTTTTATTTGCTGGCTCCTAACGTATTCATCATGCCTTTTATCTTTACAGGTCTGATGTTTTTTATGATCCCTCTCGGCATACACAAAGGATGGTCTGTACAATGGATGGCCTATTGCTTTATGGGCTTTGCCATTTCAAACTTTGTTTCAGCCATCGTTAGCGGACATTATATTGACAAAATAAAAGCCCTGAAATTTTTTCCATTTTATCTGCTGCCCATGATTACCGGAATTGCCATTGCCATTCTTTTTTCCGGGGAATGGGCAGGCATGGTATACCTCATCCTCTTAGGCATTTCTATAGGTATGGGCGCCACTACCGAAACCAATGTGCTTACCGAAGTATATGGCATCAGAAATTTAGGGACAGTAAGAAGTGTATTCAGCTTCCTGGCAATTACAGGATCGGCATTAGGACCTTTATGTATGAGCCTTCTCATAGACTCAGGACTGAGCTTTGAGAGTGTATTGGAAATCGCCCTGGTAGCGCTCAGCATCATCAGCATCAACAGCCTCCGCAAATTCCCGAAGAAGCACCACAAAATGGATACCTTCTGGGAAATTCCCAAAGTTATTGTTTACAGAAAGGCTTCGTAGATTATGTACGTCATTGCGAGGCAAATGACACGCATAAAGCTACTTACAATACTTCACACATTTACCGCTCTTATCAATATAAAAGCTATGATCTTCGATGATCACTTCTGCCCAGCCGGCATTGAAATCATAGGCATAGTCATACTCAAATGGAATGGTTATTTTTCCGGTACGGTCTATATAGCCATATTTCCCTTTATCAGCCACTACCGCCAGATCTTCAGAGAAGTTTCTGTTGGCTTTGTATTTAAAGGGTGCCGCAATATTTCCATCTTTATCCAGACAGCCCCAGGTCAGATTCTTCATCACCATGACCAGTCCGTTGTAAAAATCTTCGGCATACTCGTATTCCGCTTTGATCACTTCTGCTCCTGTCGCATCCACGAAGCCATATTTAGATCCTTTTTTAATCTTGCCCCTTCCCTCTTTAAAGTCACCGGCCCAGTCGTACGAAAGAGGAATTACCAGTTTACCTGATCTATCGGCATAGCCCCATTTATCTCCTTTCATAACCCTAACCATATTGTCAGCATACAGAGAAGCCCAGTCGTATTCAAGGGGCAAAAGAATTTTACCTGACTTGTCGATGATTCCGAATTTATCTGATTTCTTGACAATCGCGACGCCCGAAGAGAAGTTACCTGCTTCTTGAAAATCATGCTGTATGACTGCCTTTCCGGTCTTGTCGATATAACCGAATTTACCATCCTTCTTCACCGCTGCCAATCCGTCGGAAAATTCATAGGCAAATTCATATTGCATAGGAACTACTATCTTGCCTGTCTTATCAATAAATCCATACTTACCGGCTTTGGCTACAACAGCCATTCCTTCGGAAAACGAAGAAGCCTTATTGAACTTCATAGGAATAGTAATCAGGCCGTTCTTATTCATGTACCCCATAATCGTATCCTTCCGGATAGCAGAAAGTCCTTCGGAAAAAGAATAGGCCGAATCATATTTCAGATCCAGTTTCGGATTCCCGGCCCGATCGATAAAGAAGGTTTTGCTTTTTCTGGTGACGATTGCCAGATCTTCAGAGAATGGTGCAGCGTGATCGTACACAGCAGGCAATGCCACGACGCCCGTTGCTTTATTTTTGTAACCAAAGTGGTCGCCGAGCTTAAATGGAATTAAATCCTGAGCTGAAGAAACGTGAAAAAGTAAAATGCAAAATGTAAAAGTTATCAAACGCATAGGGTGAATTTATACTGTATTATTTCTTAAGTTTTTCGCGGTCCTTTTTAGGTAAGCCTTCCACTACAAGTTCGTAGGACTTGTCAATCATTTCTTTAATAAGCTTGTCTGGAACCGATCCATCGGTCAGCACTGTATTCCAATGCTTTTTATTCATATGATAGCCAGGCTGAATCCCATCGTATTTTTCTCTGAGTTGCACATTTTCTTCGGGATCGCCTTTGAGATTAATCCCGTCAAATTCGTCTACACCGGTCAGTGCAAACAGCTTTCCTCCCACTTTAAAAACAAGGGTATTGTTATCGAAAGGAAACTCTTCGTTCACGCCTTTCTTCCTGATACAATAATCCCTGAAGCTTTCGATATTCAAGCTAGTTTCTAACAATAAGTCTCACAATGATGACCACGAGACATACCAGGAACATAAAAATGGAGATCCGGTTTGACCAGTGCATGGCCTTGATGCTGAAGTTTACCGGTCTGTTGGGATCTTTCTTCCTGAAGAAGTAGGTAAGCACTTCTCCGAATCCGCTGAAATATTGTTTCATAAGTAACTGCTCTTTATTATGCTTCAACCTCGCTTGGCTCAATCCAGTTCCCGTCTTCACGGATCAGCTCGATCAGCTCATCCACCGCTTTTCCTTCAGGAACGGATTTCTTGATCACGTTTTGTCCCCGGTAAAGAGCGATCTTACCTTTACCTACGCCTACATATCCGTAATCGGCATCGGCCATTTCCCCCGGACCGTTTACAATGCAGCCCATAATCCCGATCTTCACACCTTTCAGGTGATCCGTTCTTTTTCGGATCATGGCTGTGGTCTCCTGAAGATCAAATAAAGTCCTTCCGCAGGAAGGACAGGAAATATATTCTGTCTTGGACATCCGGGTTCTTGCCGCCTGCAGAATTCCGAAAGCTGTATTGTTGAAATTCTTGATGATCTTCAGGTATACATCCTTTTTCTTTCTGGTAATAAGCTCTGTACTTAGCAGGATGCCATCTCCAAGTCCGTCAATTAAAAGTCCTCCGCAATCGGTGGCCGCATAGATCTGAAGCTTTTCATCTTCCATGGCGGTAAATCTGCGCATCAGCACTACAGGTGCTGTTATTTCAAGCCGGATCATTTCAAAGATCGCTCTGCGTTCTTCGGCCATGGCATGTACATTGATCGTATCCAGCACGATAACCACCTGCTTATCTTTCTTCAGAGTTTCCAGAAGCTCTTCTGTATAATCGTCAATATCCAGCCTCACGAAGTTAAGCTGAGGGTGGCGATGCTTGCCGGTCAGGTATTCTTTGACTGACATGAAAGGAAACTTATTGACCTTGTCAGAGCAGCGGTACCACACTTTATGATCCAGAATTTCCTTTACTCCGTTCGGAAGCATGAAAGGGATCGGATTCTCAGCCGTATAAATGTAATCACTGCCCAGATCGTTCATATTCCATTTATCCAGCAAAGGCATATAAAAATGACCGATGGCTTTCAGATCCTGAAATTCAGGATTGTTAAGGCTGCTCAGATCGGCAATGACACGGGGAACATTCGTTCCGCCAAAGTTCAGCACCTCATGCGTCTTCCTTCTGGAATATTGAAATGGGTTAATCGGATTTGCATCAATAGCAGGCATGGATTTATGTCCGGGCCTGGTCTTATAACGGTCTACCAGCAGCTTCGCAACCGGAGCTTCGAACTCCGGCTCCTCGGTGAGTGAAACCCGTACCGTATCGCCAAGACCATCTTCCAGCAATGCTCCAATACCTACGGCTGATTTTATTCTTCCGTCTTCGCCTTCTCCTGCCTCAGTCACCCCTAAATGTAAAGGGTAAGGTTTCAGATCTTCCTGTTCCAGCTTCTGCACCAGTAGCCTATACGCCTGCACCATTACCTGGGTATTGCTGGCCTTCATTGAAAGCACCAGGTCAAAATATTTCAGGTCCTCGCAAATACGCACAAACTCCAGGGCCGACTCGACCATGCCCAGAGGTGTGTCTCCATAACGGCTTAGGATACGATCGGATAAAGAACCATGATTGGTGCCGATCCGCATAGCGGTTCCATGCTCTTTGCAGATGTTTACCAGGGGAACAAAACGCTCCCGGATCCTTTCGAGCTCGTTCTGATAGGAGGCATCGGTATATTCGATCTTTTCAAACCTCTTTTTATCGGCATAATTACCAGGGTTGATCCTAACTTTTTCCACAATTTTAGCCGCAAGCTCGGCGGCATTGGGGGTAAAATGAATATCCGCAATCAGAGGGGTTTTATGGCCCTTCTTACGCAGCTCATTTTTAATTTCCTGAAGGTTCTGAGCCTCTTTAATGCTGGGAGCTGTGATACGGATGTATTCGCAGCCCGATTTAATCATCCTTATACACTGAGCGACGGATCCTTTGGTATCCATAGTATCCACGGTAGTCATAGACTGGATACGAATAGGATTCATACCTCCCATCGCTACCCCTCCTATATTGACTTCCCGCGTACGGCGCCGGATGTATTGGGTAAGGCTTATGTTGTATTTTAAAGAATCTAACTGTTCCTGAGTTCCCTTAAGGCTCATTGCTTATGATGCTTGGTTGACTAAGTGTAAATATAAAAAAAATGTTCCATTTTTTTAGTTGACAGTTGATAGTTGACAGTTGACAAAAAAGGCTCAATTCTCATGGATTTTTATTGTCAATTGCCTACTATCAATTGAACTAAATATCCCCCAGTTGAGGCCTGATCAGTATCTCTTCGACTACCGATTGGCCCGAGAGGTTATAAACGCCCCATATGGCATCGGCAACATCTTCCGGCTTCATAAAACGCTCGGGAGGCAGTTCGACGCCTTCCCAGCTGGCCGTTAGGGTAGCCCCGGGAAGAACGGCAGTAACCCTGACCTGATGTTCCTTCATTTCCTCCCTGAGTACCTTCGTCATCCCATACAGGGCAAATTTTGAAATACAGTAGGACCCTCCGTTCACATAGGCCATAATGCTGGCCGTGGAGCAGATATTGAATATATGACCTGATTTTCTACGGATCATGGAAGGAATAAGCCCCCTGGACATATGATAAGCGCTATAAACGTTCGTATCGATCATTTTTTCCAGTGTTCCCGGCTTCTCCTTATGGATTTGTCCGGGAATAAATACTCCTGTATTATTCACCAATACATCCACTTTCCTGGACTTCAGGGCTGCCAGAAAGGCCTTGACATCATCCTTTTTTGAGAGGTCAGCAGCCTGGCCTGTAAAACTGATACCCGGATACTCATCTTTAAGCTCTGCGGCCAGGCTTTTAAGGTCCTTCCAGCTTCTGGCACAGGTAACTACATCAAAACCTTGGGCAGCAAATTTCCTGATAATGGCCTTGCCGATTCCTTTGGTTCCTCCCGTTACAACGATTAACTTTTTCATATTATTCAGGTTTATCAATCAGGGTTGTTAATTTTTTGAAATATAATGTATTTTCGTGTTAGATTTTTATCCTTATGCAAAGCTTCGGCCGGTATATGATCATGTTGAGCACCCTTGTCACCAATCGTGAAAGGTTCGGCATTTACTTAAGACTGATAATAGAAGAATGCATCCTGCTTGGGATAGATTCAGTACTTATCGTGGTAATCGTTTCAAGCTTTATCGGAGCAGTAACGGCTGTACAGACGGCCTATAACCTGGTAAGCCCTTTCGTACCGCTCTATATTATCGGAACCATCGTGCGTGACATGACTATCCTGGAGCTTGCGCCTACCTTTACCTGTGTGGTACTGGCAGGTAAAGTCGGATCCAGTATCGCGGGCGGACTGGGCACCATGAAGATTACCGAGCAGGTCGATGCTCTTGAGGTCATGGGTATTAATTCAAGCTCTTATCTGATCCTTCCTAAAATTATCGCAGCCGTCATCACCTTTCCTCTGCTTGTGATCATCGCGGCATTTCTTTCCATTTACGGAGGATACCTGGCAGCTACGCTCACAGGACTGATGACACAGAAAGAATATATTTATGGTATCCGCTTCAACTTCAACGGATATAACCTCACATTCGCCATCGTCAAATCACTGGTCTTTGCATTCCTGATCTCTTCCATCTCCTCTTACCAGGGTTATTTCACCCGCGGGGGAGCTCTTGAGGTGGGAAGATCAAGCACCAATGCAGTAACCTATAGTTGCATCGCGGTACTTCTCGCTGACTTTTTACTTGCCCAGCTTTTATTATGATAGAGGTCAAAGACATTCGAAAATCATTCGGCAACAAGGAAGTCCTTAAAGGAGTCAGCGCCGTATTTGAAAAAGGAAAATGCAATCTGATTATCGGCGCCAGCGGAACCGGAAAAAGCGTCCTGCTGAAATGCCTGGTGGGTCTTGAACACCCCAACACCGGAGCTGTTTATTACGACAACCGCGACTTTACCAACGGAAACTCGGAAGAAAGACTGGACATACGCCGTGAGATCGGAATGCTTTTCCAGGGCAGCGCTCTGTTCGACTCCAAGAATGTAGAAGAAAATGTCATGTTCCCTCTTCACATGCTCACCAGGATGTCCAAAAGTGAAAAGCTGGACCGTGTAAATTTCTGCCTTCAGCGTGTCGGACTGGAAAACGTCAATAAGCTGATGCCTTCTGAGATCAGCGGAGGAATGAAAAAGCGCGTAGGTATCGCCAGAGCCATTGTACTGAATTCAAAATATTTATATTGCGACGAGCCTAACTCGGGACTGGATCCTCTTACCTCCATCAAAATTGACAGCCTTATTCAGGAAATCACCCATGAATACGACATCACCACCATTGTCGTAACCCACGACATGAATTCGGTACTGGAAATCGGAGAACATATCATCTTTGTACACCAGGGACTAAAACTCTGGGAAGGCACTAACGATGAAATCCTCAACAACGATGTACCCGAGCTGAACGAATTCCTTTTCGCCAACAAGCTGATCAGGGACATGAAGAAAAATCTGAAGTAACTCTGTTGATTGTTGTTAGTTGTTAGTTCCTGCTTAAATTCTCCTGACTAGATAGCACCAAAAAGACGTTTACAGGGAGTCTGCAGATCTACCAAGTAAGTATTCACAATCCCAATAATCCTTTAATCCTGCAAATCCTGGTTCAGACAATTTAAAAAAGCGCTGACACCTGCATCCTGCCTATGTGTACTACTTTACCAGCTCCCGCCTTCCTTCCTTCATAGTTAAAGCTCAGCTGTAAACCGTTGGTAAGCTTTTCAAGCCAGTTGATATTCCAGGTAAAATTATCTCCGGGCTGCAGGGCCTCCAGCATCTCATAACCCACGGGCGAATTCACCGCAGCTAACTCGGGATGGGTGTTATCTAAGTTGAAATTCTCGGTAGCAATTTTAATATATTTAATATCGCTGTTGATCGTCCGCCTTGAAACCATATTAATTTTCAAGTCAAAGCCTGCCTGGTACATTTGTGTCTTTTCGCGTTTATCCGTTTTAAAAATATTTTCCTTATAGGTGTAGGAAACATTCCAGGTAAAACGAATGCTGTTCTTGGGTTGAAAAGAAATTTCAGGTGTGATCTTATACGAACTGACTCTATAATTTTTGCTGGTCAGAAAGTTCGAAAGATTCGTCTTCATCCCTCTCATCGTAAGAAGTTTGATGTTCATATAACGTTTGATATTGAGACGGGAATTGAATTTCAGCTCATCATTCCCCCTGGTTTCATAACCCTGATTCAGAAACTGCTTCTGATCGGTGGAAGAAAAATTCAGATCCATTCCATACTGCGGATTTGAGCGGTTGAAAAACAAGGTTGAACGCACCGACTTTTGCAGAGACAATACGTCGGCACTGTCAATATTGTTAATGCCCGGACTAAACCGATGCCATAAATTGGAATCCGTAATTCTCTTGGTAACGGTCCAGGAAGACACATTGGAGAATTTGGAAATAAAGATCTGCAGTTTATTCTTATCTTTCCAGGATCTCGGGGCCGTCAGGTCAAGCCGGTAGTTAAAGGAATTGGTATAGGCTTTGAAATATTGATCCGTAGGCACAAAGGATTTAATATAGGTAGTCGTATTCGTATAGGTGTACGACTGATTCGTTTCAACAAATTCATTCAGGTCCTGAACCCCGTCATTATTCTGATCAAGCCAGATGTAGTTTCCGGTTCCTCCCTGGGCAGGAA
>JBJMLY010000387.1:0-1936 GCA_045805025.1 Cytophagaceae bacterium
AAAACAGGTATAACCAGCATGAGTTTAGTTCAGGATATAAAAGAAGTAACCGCCAAAGCCATAGAAGACCTTTATAAAATACAGAGCTTTGCGGATGACATTTTAGTCAATCAGACGAAGCCTGAGTTTGAGGGAGATTATACTGTTGTATTGTTTGCCCTGGTAAAACAGCTAAAGAAATCGCCAGAAGCGTTGGGGAATGAGATCGGTACCTACCTGGTTAACAGTGAACCAGAGCTGTTTACAGGCTTTAATGTGATCAAAGGATTTCTGAACCTGAGTGTTTCAGGATCCTACTTTACCCGTTTTTTATCCCAAAATCTTACGAAGACCCGGCCGGACATTGCCAGGAAGCCTACTAAGATCGTAGTTGAATACTCCTCCCCTAACACCAATAAACCGTTACACCTGGGCCATTTGAGAAATAATTTCCTGGGCTGGAGCATTGCGGAGATCCTTAAAGTAAATGGCAACGAGGTGGTAAAAACCTGTATCGTAAATGACAGAGGGGTTCATATTTGCAAAAGCATGATTGCCTGGGAGCTATTCAGCAATGGTGAAACACCTGAAAGTACAGGAATAAAAGGTGACCATTTTGTAGGCGATTACTATGTACGCTTCAGCAATGAGCATAAAAAAGAAATGCAGGTACTGGTTGAAGCAGGCGAAACTAAAGAACAGGCAGAACGCAACGCTCCTATTATGCAAAAAACGCAGCAGATGCTGGTAGACTGGGAGAATGGAAAGCCGGAAGTGATGGAGCTTTGGAAAAAGATGAACAGTTGGGTTTATAAGGGCTTTGATGCTACCTATAAACGTATTGGCAGTGATTTCGATAAAATCTATTATGAAAGTGAGACCTACCTGCTGGGACGAAAATATGTGGAGGAAGGTCTTGAGAAAGGTGTGTTTTACAGAAAGGATGATGGCAGTGTTTGGATCGATCTAACTGCTGATGGACTGGATGAAAAACTGGTGCTCAGAAAAGATGGCACCTCCGTTTATATAACACAAGACCTTGGACTGGCAGATGAAAAGTACAAGGATTTCCAATACGACCAGAGTATGTACATCATCGCTGATGAACAGAACTACCATATGAAAGTGCTGAAACTGATTCTGCAGAAGCTTGGAAAACCTTATGCAGACGGCATTTTCCATCTTAGTTATGGTATGGTGGAATTACCATCGGGCCGCATGAAAAGCCGGGAAGGAACTGTAGTAGATGCTGATGACCTGATCGATGAGATGGTCAATGTAGCTGCAGCTAAAACCCAGGAACTCGGTAAGGTAAAAGACTTTAACGAAGAGGAACTGAAAGAATTATATGATACACTGGCGGTCGGCGCACTCAAATTCTTCCTGATAAAGGTGGATCCTAAAAAGCGTATGGTTTTCAATCCTGAAGAATCGATCGACTTTCATGGATTTACGGGGCCTTTTGTTCAATATACACATGCACGTATCAGATCTATTTTAAGAAGAGAGGCACCAACTGGAAATACAGCTTTTACCTCAGAACTGCTCAAACTTGAAAGAGACTTGTTGTTACTTCTGGAACAATACGCAACGATCATAAGGCAAGCGGCAGACGAGCAAAACCCTTCTGTACTGGCGATGTATGCATACAATCTTGCAAAAACCTATAATAGCTTCTATACAGAGCATTCTGTACTTAATGCAGAAAGTGAAGAGAAGAAGCAGTTAAGATTACAGTTATGCCAGCTTACTGCCAATACCATCAAGGATGCTATGGGTATGCTGGGGATCAGGGTGCCGGAGAGGATGTAAAACCAGGATTTGGAAGGATTTTAGATTTTAGATTTGCGATTTCAGATTGGTTTTAAGCTGCTCGTCTTTTCCTGGGTATGATGGTCGGCTGGTTGAAAGACAAAGAGAGGATTTTTTGATCGCTGATGTGCTGATGTCGGATTTG
>JBJMLY010000388.1:0-3677 GCA_045805025.1 Cytophagaceae bacterium
GACCGGACTGAGCGGAAAAAAAATATTAAAGGATAAAAAACTTCTGAAAAAGATTAAAAGCGGAAAATTATTAAAATCCTTGCAGCAGCGGGCTCCGATTAAAGATCTTACTAAAAAAGCCCGTAAGGCTATTTCCGGAAAGAAATCTTCTAAATGATTACAAAAAAATCATTGAATAATTCAATTTTTAATATTAAAATTTGTTATTTTTGAATTATTATATTAAATTTATACAATTGAAACTAAATGTGTGGTTTTTCGTATTTATAATCCACAGCAATTAATTTATTATGAGCAGTTTGATTTACGTAGTTGGTATAGTGATATTTTCATTCATTCTATTCCTGTCCCAGGTAAAGGAAGATTCTAACTAGAATCAGAATATTTTCCTTTTATTCAGCGATTTCCGGTAATTTTCGGCATTTATCTTATGTTCTTCATAGGTAGCTGCAAAATTATGGGTTCCTGAAGAATCTTCTTTGGCGCAGAAATAGAGAAAATCATGATCATCATAGTCCAATACAGCATCTATTACCTGAGCGGGTGGGAGACAAATAGGCCCTGGCGGTAATCCTTTATTCTGATAGGTATTGTAAGGCGATTTTACCTGGGTATGTTTCTGATATACCCTTTTTACATGGTAACTATTGCTGGCAAATAAGGCGGTAGGATCCGACTCCAGCCTCATGTTTTTTTTCAGCCGGTTCAGATATACTCCTGCTATAAGAGGCATTTCCTCCTGATTTTTTGTTTCCAGATAAACAATGGAGCTGAGCGTATAGACCTGTTCAGGCGTTAATCCCATTTCTTCGGCCTGTTCAAGCCTGTCTTCATTCCAGAAGTGCCTGTATTCGCTGTACATTCTTTCAAAAACATCTTCCGCTCCAGGATTTTTGGTAAAATAATAGGTTCCGGGAACGAACATGCAAAAGGCATTATGCTTGTCCAGACCCTTGAATTTTTTTAAATAGTCGTTATCGTTCATGAGTTTGGATAAGGCATCGGGATTGATTTTCAGTTTCTTCCCCAGAAAACCTGTAAGATTACTCCGATGACGGAAAAACGGGATACTTATGCTTGTAGCAGGAATTGCTTTGACTGAGCGCAGATGTGAGATCAGCTGGTAATTATTCCAGCCTTTTTCCAGTTCATAAAGACCGTGCTCGGGAAGTTTTTTAAAGTCCATAAAATAGGCCATCAGCTTAAAAGTCAGCCCATTATTTATGACCTCTTTCTCGCTCAGAATTTCCGCGATCTTATTGGCATCGGAATAGGCGGGAATATAGACCCAAAATTTTTCGGAGCGGATGTTAACATTAGAGCCTATAAAGGTCCGGTACAGAACAAATAGCAGAAATACCCCAGCCAGAATCAGGATGAACTTCTTATCGCTGCCGATAGTCGTCCCTTTTTTGGTAGGCGGCGATTTTTTAGGTTTTTGTTTGCGTGCTTTCAAGGTTCCGTACTCTCTTACAAAGTTAGCCAAAACTAAGTTCTGAGAGAATAGGGGTAAGATGCATGAAAAAGCCAGCACCTGTGAGGTCTGGCTTTGGTTTTACTCTTGAATGTTCTCCGCTTCGGGCTTTTTAGAATCACGGGAGAAGACGCGTTCTTCCTCCACGGTGCCGTCAGAACGGTGTATGATTACATACCCTTCTTTTTCTTTCTGTGCTAGTTGTATGGCTTTTTGTATAACTTCCCTTTTAACAGGGCTGCGGAATTCAGACCAGGCGCTATTTTCTAACTCAACTTTCCAGCCCTGAATCGATTTCACAACGTGATATCGCTTGGGCGTGCTTTTTCTGGGCATAGTTTTAGTGATTGGTACTTTAGTATAACCCGGGGTTTGATTAAAAAGTTATGAAAACCTTATTATTAAAAGCAGGCAGTTATTGCTGAAAATATCAGATTATGAAAATATGCATCAGTTCTTTTTTTCTATGGGTTTCAACGATGTATTGTTACGCTCAGCCACCTGCCGTTCAGCGTTTAAATCAAAAACCGGATAAAGTGATAAAAACCGATGCAGAATGGAAAAAGATACTTACTCCGCAGCAATATGAGGTGACCAGAAAAAAAGGAACGGAAAGACCTTTTACCGGATCATACGATCATACGTACGAAAAAGGCATCTATCAATGCATCTGCTGTGGCAACGATCTTTTTTCTTCAGAGACCAAATTTAATTCCGGTTCGGGATGGCCCAGTTTCTGGGCACCCCTTGCAGGAGTGGAAGAAGAATGAGATACCACTTATTTAAAGAAAAGGATTGAAGTGCATTGCCGCCGCTGTAACGCTCATCTGGGCCACATATTTGATGATGGCCCTAAACCTACCGGGCTCCGTTATTGCATCAATTCAGTTTCTCTGAAACTGAGAAAGGAATAATTTTTACGCCGGCTTTTCGGCAACCATCTGAGCCGTACCGGGAAGTGTGATAAGCTTTACAGGTTTTTTTATTTTTAATCCCGCCGATTTCTGCCAGCCGGAAATTTCTTTTTCGGTCCAGGTTCCGCTGGTGCTGCTTAGCGCGAAGAACAGATCCAGGGTAGCACCAACCTGATCGGAAGCCTTGGGTTTCGCCGGTCTTATGAATTCCTGTACAATGAATAGTCCGCCCGGTTTCAGCGCCTGGGCAACCCGTGCAGCCAGTTGCTTGTTCTGCTCGGGTGTAAAATGATGGATCAGATTGGCGATCAGGATCAGCTCATATTTTTCCTTGCCAAAATCGTAGTTTAGAGCATCACCTTCCTGATAGGATAGTTTTTGCATGAGCTTTTCCTCAGCCAGTAAGGGCGCAGCCTTCCGCACAGCCTGTGGCAGATCAAGGATGGTGGAGTGAAGTCCGGGATTGTTACGGCAGATAGCCAATGAAAAAAGTCCGTGCGAGCCTCCGATGTCCAGCATTTCTCTGGCTCCTTTGGGTACCGGCGTTTTTCTTCCGACTTCTTCGGCGCTTACCCTGGCTACCGAAAGCATACCTTTCTGGTAAAGTTCTGTTTCAGCTTCGCTGAAATGGTCGTGATACTGCAAGCCTTTGCCGGTTTTCAGAAAGCCGCCCATGTCGTCCATCCATCCCCACAATATTTTCAGGAAAAGGATCTGGTCGGTGAGCGATTGTTTGTTCTTCTTGAGCATCCATCGGGAAGAGATCTTGCTAAGGCTGTATTTTTCTTCTGAATAAATAAGATATCCAGAAGAGGTAAGGGTGCCCAGGAAACTTCTTAAGGCATAAGTATTCAGGTTACAGTCTCTGGCAATATCTTCGCAGGATTTAGGGCCCTCAGCCATACTTTCAAACACGCCCAGATCTACCGCTTCAATAATGGCTCTGGACACAACAAAGGCTATGTGGGTGTCCATCAGAGGCAGTGGTGCCAGTCCTGAATATTTACCGATGTATTCGAGAAGAGTCTGCGGCTGCGTGGTTAGCTTCATGCACAAAAATAGAAATTATGCCGGAGTTTCCGCAGGAGTCTTTTCATCTTCGCCGATCAGACTTTCCATGATGCTCTTGTTCGCTCTTCTTTTCAGGATAAAATCGCGGATAAATTCGGCTGCTTCCATATAGAAGGAGAGTACCAGTACCGTCAAATGGATATTGAAAAGGAAATAGGAGATGATAGACAGTAATACGAAGTAGATCAGGTAGCCCGCAATACTGATAATCTTATTAA
>JBJMLY010000389.1:0-10933 GCA_045805025.1 Cytophagaceae bacterium
AAGCTCTACGCGCTCGATAAGGCGGAGATTGAAAAAAGGGGTATTGATCTGACGCGCCAGGAGGAACTGGCCAACGAGCTTGAAAAAGAGTTCGCCGCCAAATCCGATTTCTTCGCCCAGGTCTCAGGAAGGAAAACCATTACCTGGAAGGATATCCAGGCCAGGCTTAAGCCGGGAGAAGCGGCCGTGGAGATTATCCGTTTCAATCCTTACCAGTCCGACACGATTGGCAGCTCCGTCTATATCGCGCTGATCCTTTCTCCGCAGACCAAAGCATTTCCGTCGGGACTGAGTCTGGGTACGGACAAGGAGCTGGAAGGCAAAAGTTTTTCCTATTTCATCAATTCCGTCAAGCATAAGTTGAAAGATGAAAATTCTTATGCAAAATACTGGGCTCCGCTGAAAGCAGGACTGGAAAAGGAAGGAGCTATTTCAAAAGTATATCTTTCTGCGGATGGAGTGTATAATAAGATCAGCATGAATGCCCTGCAGAATCCGGCATCCGGACAATTCCTGTCAGACGAGATCGACATTCACCTGGTTTCGAATACAAAGATCCTGGCAGAAAAGAAGACCAGCCTCGTTGCGAAGAACAAACGCTGCGAGCTTTATGGCTTTCCCGATTATTCCTCTTCGGTCGCCACGGGTGCGGAAGAGATCCCTGTCGTGGCAGCCAACCGGAATACCATCGATACCCTGAGCCGCTATTTCAAAGGCGGCGTGATCGCAGACCTTCCGGCCACGGAAACGGAAGTGAAAGAGATCAGCGGCATCCTCAAAGGGAAAGGCATGGATGCACAGATTTATCTCCGCAAAGAAGCCAGCGAAGAAAGGCTGAAGAATACCGAAAGCCCGCTGGTCCTGCACATCGCGACACACGGTTTTTTTATGAAGGATGAAGAAGCCGGACTGCAGAATGGCAAAGCGCTGTCGGGTGATGTGTTGAAGCTGCAGCAGAATCCATTACTGCGCTCAGGCCTCCTGCTGGCCGGAGTGGCCAATTCGTTTAAACAGAAGAACAACGAAAATTATTTTGCCCGGGAAGACGGCATGTTCACCGCCTACGAAGCCATGAACCTGGATCTGAGCAAAACCGAACTGGTGGTATTGTCGGCCTGCGAAACCGGACTCGGTGAAATACGGAACGGGGAAGGGGTCTACGGACTTCAGCGGGCTCTGGAAATATCGGGAGCCCGAGCTATATTGATGAGTCTGTGGACCGTGAACGACGAGGCCACGCGTGAACTGATGGTGGAATTCTACAAAGGCTGGATGGAAACCGGAAATAAACGCGAGGCCTTTAAAAAAGCCCAGCAAAAATTGAAGGAGAAATATAAAGATCCGTATTATTGGGCAGCGTTTGTACTGATGGGCGAATAGTCGTGAATTTTTTTACTATGCTTTTTAAGAATCCATTTAAGAACAAGGATAAGCCGGATACCTATACTCCCGAACAATTCTGGGCCTGGTTCGGACAGAAGCATAAATCCTTTTATAAACGGATGCAGGAAAGTCCGGAAGAGGGACAGGCGGTGCTGAACGAGGTGCTGGCGAATGCTCAGAAATATTATCCCGGCATCAACGGATTAATAGGCCTTCATGACGGGACTGTGGAGCTGATCTTTACACCCGACGGCATCATCCGCGATTTTGTATTCATCCTCGAGCTGGTAGAGAAAGCTCCTGACACGCCTCACTGGAAATTCATCTACCTGAAGCCCGACTCCAATAATTTTGAATTTTCCATCACCTGGGACGGCTATGAGGTTTCCAAATCGAATGTCTGGTTTTATGTGAACGAAGATCCCGAATATCCGGACGAGATCGACATCTGTCTGATCTATGACCACTACACCGACCAGGAGAATTATGGCGGTATTCTGAACGGACTGCTGATCTACCTGGACTACTGCATCGGTGAATTAAACATGGCCACCCGTATTGATTTTATTGATCTGAAAACCCGGGAGGAAATGCCCGAAGGCGTGGAGCTTATTCCGCTGGAGAAGATCAGGGATTATATTATCTGGAGGGAAAAGGAATTTTTACAAAAGTACGACAAGGCCTCTTACCCTCTGATCACCGAAGAATCTTATTCGGTGCTGGAAGCCGAGATCGATGACAAACCGTTTATCGCCCTGATCAACGCGGCCTGGAAAGATTGGGAATACAAGCCTGTATATTCATGGTGTGTCAAGCTCAGCATCAACTATAAGGGTCAGGATAACGGCTTGCCCTCCAAAGACCAGCTGAACGATATACAGAACTTTGAGGAGGGCATCATGAAGGTTTGCGCAGAGCTTGGCATTTGTCACATCGGCAGAACCACCCATAATCATGAAAGTGTAATTTATTTATATTCAAACGAGTACCTGCAGGTTTCCAAAGCCCTGAAAGAATGGGTGGAAGAGCCCGGCAATTTTGTATCCCTGGATTACTCCATCAGCCGGGATAAATACTGGAGGCAGGTAGGAGAGTTTTACAGGAATATCGAATAAAAAAGAGGGATGAACCTGCCGGCAGCACCCCTCTTTTTTATTGGTATTTATAGCTCATTAATCCGCCCTCTTGTGCAGCCTGTCTCTGTAATACTTCGGGTCATGATAATGTATGTTATCATCATGTTTCCTGGTACGGTTTGACCATATAAGAATGAATGGTGCCAGTATGATCACCATAGCGCTCAATACAATTGCCGCATTCCTGCTCGAAAGACCCAATACTGCTCCGGCTATAATAATGATCAGTACACAAAGCATTCCAAAAAACCAATGGATCTTAGCCATCTTCGCCATAAAACATTTCTCCTTTCTGCCTTGGTAACAATTTTTTGTTATGGAAAGTTGAATAAATGCCATTCGATCCCTTAAAACTCCCTGGTAAAAAATAAATCGGCGACTTTCAATAAACTTTACCCGGAAACCTGCGAAATTAAGGGGTTTTAATTCCGCCAGGAATAAAAAATCCGATTCGCATTCGATCCATAAGTACTATGAATAATACATTACAGGAATTTAAAAACAAGGTGGCTGTCAAATTTGAGATGTACAACAGCCTTTTCACGTCTCTTCCCTTTCACCGGGTGGAAAGAACAGGGGTGCTTTTATCCATGTTTTTCCTTCATTGTGAGGAAGGTTTCCGCAAAGACCAGAGTCCTGAAGAGATCATCCGTACATTTTTTGAGCAGTTTACCAGCTACAGCAGCCTGCAGGAGCAGACAGACCTTTTATTCCGGTTTATCCAGTATTCCGAAAGACAGGTGGTGCTTTTCGACGCGCTCGAAGATGCCGCTTTCAAGAGCATTAACGACATGAATGGTCCGGGTACGCTGAAGAATCTGAAAGCCCAGGTTTCACAGAGCCGCTCAGAAGCGGCTTTGGTTTCCAAGCTTAAAGACTTTTCCGTGAGGCTGGTGCTTACCGCCCATCCGACCCAGTTTTATCCGAGTGAAGTATTGGGTATCATCCACGACCTGGCCAAGGCCCTGGTCAATGACGATATAGCCCTGGTCAATACCTACCTGCAGCAGCTCGGCAAGACTCCTTTCTTCAAAAAACAGAAACCGAGTCCGTACGACGAAGCGGTGAACCTGATCTGGTTTATGGAAAATGTATTCTACCAGGCGGCCGGACAAATCCTGTCGAACCTGGAAAGAGAATTTGCCGAGGAGGTGGATGGAAAAAGCTGGCTGATCCGGATGGGATTCTGGCCGGGCGGAGACCGCGACGGGAATCCTTTTGTCAATTCCAGTACCACACTGAAGGTGGCCGAGGCCCTGCGCAGCAGCATTATCCTGTGCTACTACCGCGATGTGCGCCATATCAAGAGACGTCTTACCTTCCAGGGAGTGGAGAATGTGCTTGCCGCGCTGGAAGTGAAACTATACAACCATTTGTTCATTCCGGGTTATAAAGCCGACCTTTCCGAAGAAGAGATCCGCAGCACCCTTCTGCAGATCAGGCAGACGATCGTTGACCGACATAACGGTCTGTTTCTTAATCTGGTTGATAATCTTCTTAGTAAAGTGAGATTATTCGGACTCTATTTTGCCTCGCTGGATATCCGGCAGGACAGCTCGGTGCATGCGCGCGTGCTGGAAGTGGTGGCTGAAAAGACCTATGCATTGCCCAAGGAATATAAAACACTGAACGACGAAGAGAAGATGGCGGCCCTGGGCAGCATCAACCTTCCGATCGATTCATCCATTTTTGAAAACGAAGTGGAAAGAGATACGCTGGAATCGGTGAAAGCCATGAAATCCATTCAGAAGATCAATGGAAAGGCAGGCTGCCATCGTTACATCATCAGCCACAGCACCAGCGCTCTGAACGTGCTGGAAGTATACGGACTGCTGCTGCTGGGTGGATGGAAGAGAAGAAATCTTTCGGTGGATATCGTTCCCCTCTTTGAAACGATCGATGACCTTCGCCGTGCCGGCGAGGTGATGCGTTCCCTGTACAGAAATGAAATTTACCGCAAGCACGTGGAGCAGAGAAATAATGTGCAGACCATCATGCTCGGTTTTTCGGACGGCACCAAGGACGGCGGTTATCTGATGGCCAACTGGAGCATCTATAAAGCCAAGGAAGAGCTGACAGCTGTGTCAAGAGAACACGGCATTGAAGTGATCTTCTTTGATGGCCGCGGCGGCCCGCCTGCCAGAGGAGGAGGAAAGACGCACCAGTTCTATGCCTCACACGGCAACAACATCGCCAACAAGGAGATTCAGCTGACCATTCAGGGGCAGACGATCAGTTCCAATTTCGGTACGATCGATTCGGCTTCCTATAACATGGAGCATCTGATCAACGCGGGGATCAGCAACGCGCTGTTTTCCCAGCGTGATAAAACGCTGACCTATGAAGAAGATCAGCTGCTGCAGACTTTGTCCAACGAAAGCTTCGAAGCCTACAGTGTGCTGAAGAACAATCCGGATTTCCTGGAGTACCTGAACTTCGCGAGTCCGCTGCGCTACTATGCGGAAACCAACATCGGCAGCAGGCCGTCGAAGAGAAAGTCGGGCAAACTGAACCTGAACGACCTCAGGGCGGTGCCTTATGTAGGCTCCTGGAGTCAGCTGAAGCAGAACCTGCCCGGCTATTACGGTGTGGGAATGGCTTTTGAAAAGCTCGAAGCGGCAGGACGCTGGCATGAGATCAAGAATCTATACGATCACTCATTATACTTCAAGACCCTGCTGGATAACTGTGAAATGGCGATGAGCAAATGCTTCTTCCCGCTCACCAAGTATCTTTCAAACCATCATCAGTACGGAGCCTTGTGGAACATGATCCACGATGAGTTTCAGCGTACCAAGAAGTATGTGCTGATGCTGAGCGGTCAGACTGAGCTGCTGGGCGCCAAACCCGCTGACAAGCTGTCAATCCATATGCGTCAGAACATCGAGCTGCCGCTGATCACCATACAGCAGTATGCGCTGACGAAGATCCGGGATATGGAAGGGCAGCACCAACATCACGAAGGACAGGAGGGACAGCATCAGGATTCACCGGAGAAGCAGGTCTTTGAAAAGCTGGTTATGCGTTGCTCGTTCGGGATCATCAACGCGGAGCGGAATTCGGCTTAATAGTTTTGAATTTTGAGTTTTAAGTTTTGAATTATATCCATCATCGAAACCTTGTGTTGTTCTTTTGCAGCACAGGGTTTTTCTTTGAAATAAATCAGAACTCCATACAGCCTTCGCAGCGGATGAATATTCCATTCTCAAAATACCGGGTCGTGCTCGCTTTACCTTTATTGTACCAGACTTCCCTGCCGTCCTGCTTTCCGTTTTTATAGTCTGTTTCCCGGAGCATCTGGCTCTGGAAGTTTTTCTTCAGCACGCCTTTGCTGAATTCTCCTTTTTCCAGTACGAAAGGTTTTTTATAGGAAAGTAATACGACCTTGCCCTGCATCGTATCGTTTCTATAAGGGATCAGCGTAAGGACCTGATGGTCTTTTTCCAGCAGGAGATAAGTCCCCTGGATGCCATGCGCGTCGGTATAACATACGCTTTCCAGATCGCCATTGGAATAATAGCTTCTCTTTTCTCCGGTAAACCTGTTACCAACTTTGTAACCCTCTGCGGTGATCTGGCGCCTTTCATTAAAGGTTCGGCAGGTAAGGGTATCGGAGTTGGGCTGCCGCTTCAGAGTCTCCTTATAGTTTCCATTCGGCCAGTAAGAGTTGCCTTCCCTGATCCCATTGTTCAGAGTATAAAATTCATGGACCGGCCCATTTCCTTTTCCCTGAGGGGGATAATAAGAATGATAAAAACGATCCATATGGCCTTGCTGATTATAGAAGGTGGATAGGCGTTCGTGTCCGCCTCCGTACCATTGCCGGTAGCGGCCGATTCTTTTTCCGCCCCGGTAATAAGCTTCCTCCCTCACTGAAAATCCGTTCGTGTCTGTTTTCAGGACGATATAGGAACCATCCGGCAACGAGTCTTTCAGGAAGTATTCTCCTGTAAGGCCTGTGCGGAAGACCTGCTTCATGCATGTTAAATCACCATATTGTACCTTATGCAGATTTTCCCGTATGAAAGGTCCGAACTCTTCCCTGAAACTGGTCTCGAATTGCAGCAGTGTCTGTTTATAAAGCGGAACCGAATCATTCCTTATCTGAAGTAAGGACTGGGCGCAGGTGAGCATGCGGTAGCCCGATTCATAGGGATATAAATTGACCAGACAGGTTTCTCCGATATTGAGTTGTTCAATATCGTTCGTGACACAGGTATTGCCAACCTCGTGCCCGTAGACGACAATGGTGTCTCTGCCTTCAAATCCATAATAACTTTTTTCGATCAGAAAAACGGCTTTCAGACCCTCGTGGTAGAATGTGTTTCTGCTGTATTCAATGCTCAGGGCTTTTCCTTTAGCGGCCAGCGCCGAAGATTGGGTCGCCTGTATAAAAGCGGGTGCATCGCAGTCGCAGGCGATGGAAGCATAGGGCAGGAGGGCCTGAACGACAAAGAGAAGAAGGAAGCGCATTCATGGAAGATATGAAAAATACCTGAAAGCGCGTCTTTCAGGAAAGTCCTTAGAATAAATTCAATTGATTGGTAATGGCCTCCTGCATATCGCCTTCTGCTGTGCCGTCTTTGGCCTGAGACGGGTCTGTTTTAATACCCGAAGCAGGGGTTTTCCTTTTTGCCGGGGGCGGTGGAGGAGCCAGCCTGGGACTGGGCTGACGGTAGGACAAGTTTTTCGGTTCAAAGAGCTTATCCACGTCGGCACGGCGGACGATGGTCCGTTTACCGGCTTTTCCTGCTACCAGCTCTCCCCGTTCCAGCATGCGGTAAACAGTGCGCCGGCTGATGCCGATCAGCTTACAGGTTTCCGCAATGCTGAGGAAAGGCTTCTGCTTCAGCTCGGCGAAGGATTGGTCCTTGCTGTCTTTGATCTCATTGCCGCAGTGCGGACAAATCTCAGGTTCTTTTATTTCTAAGTCCATGATTTGCTATTGTTTCCCGGTATGGCCGGATGAGGGCGGACTGTGCCGCGTATTGTCGCTGTGTAAAACTCAATCGCGCCAAAACGCCCCGGCAAAGATATGGCACTTATCGCTAATCCCATAGCCCAGACCAATTTTTTTGACCTGACATGTCTCACTGAGACATAATTGCTTTACGGTAATTTTAGATGTCTTAAAGAGCCTTAAAGTGTCTTAATTTCGCTTTAATAAAGATCAAATTTTGCGGATAGGTATAGGCGCAATAAGACATAGATGGATTTATTTGGCACAGGTAAAATTGACTTGGTGTGTCTTATTGCGTCAAATGATTATTTATGATGTCATAGGAAGGGCGAAAATGGCATAATAGGCTCGATTTGGCTCAATAGATTCAAGTGTGCCAGGTAGGTAAAATCGTTATTCAAAATCAACCATTCCATTAGAGAAAAGCTCCGGTAAAAAAGAGTGAAATAATCATTCTATAGTCCATCATTTAAATGGTGGCTATAGAATGGAATAGCGGACTTTAGCCATGCAGGTATGGATAGATAGTATCCCTCAGCTTTAAATTTGCCTTCCTTTTATTTAATGTTGAAATTCGCAGTTCATCAAGGATTATATGCCTCTAAAACCGATCATCGCCCTGTTTCTGTTCTTTTCTTCGTTGGGAGCGGCTTTTGGCCAGTCTGCCGGACTGGATACGCTCAAATTGAGAACCGACCTGGAAAAAATGGCTCAGAGCCTGGAGAAATCGCTGGCAGTAAGCCGGGCCGGCCTGCCTCTGTTTGATGTCGTGAAAGACTTCGGGGCATTCAGCAACGGACCTAAGCTTTCTACTCCTCAATTGCAAAACGCCATCGATGCCTGTGCTAAACGGGGTGGAGGAAGGGTTTTCTTTCCTGTGGGTGTTTACCTTACCGGCACTTTGATTCTCAAGTCGGGCGTACACCTTGAATTCTCTCCGGGCGTCATCCTGCTGGGCAGCACGGATGAAAAGGATTATCCTCTCATTTCTCCGGCTTATAAAAACAATACGGACCGTCAGGTGAACAAATCATTGTTTTATGCCGAAAACGCGGATGGCATCTCCATGACCGGTGATGTGCTGATCGATTTCCAGGGCTCCAGTCCGGTGTATCTGAATACGGGCAACAACGATCCCCGCCGTCCCTTCGGCATCCGCTTTGTCAGCTGCAAGAATATCTATATGAGCGGACTGAAGCTCGTAAATTCCCCTCAGTGGATGCAGCATTACCTGGACTGCGAGAATGTGATGCTGGAAAATCTTACCATTACGAACCACGCTCATCAGAACAATGACGGAATTGACATTGATGGGTGCAGGAATGTGTATGTCCGAAACTGCCGCGTGGACAGCGACGACGATGCCATCTGCCTGAAGAGCAACGGTCCGGCGATGTGCGAGAATGTGCTGGTCGAAAACTGTGTCGCTGCAAGCCATTGCAATGCCTTGAAACTTGGTACCGAAACCACCGGCGGGTTCAGGAATATTCTTTACCGTCACTGCAAAGTTGTTCCCTCGGCTTCGGGCCGTCGTCATATCAATGGCACGGAAACGACCATTACCGCCATCACCCTGATCATTACTGACGGAGGCCTGATGGAGAATGTCTGGTTCGATGATATCAGCGCTACCGATTGCCTGACACCGATCTATCTTACTCTGGGAAACCGCAGTCGAAAGTATACCGAAGATGTTCCTGCTCCGGCCGTAGGCAGCATCGGGAACATACGGATCTCCAATATGAAGGCTACAGGTGCCGGTCCGGTTTCCTCATCGGTCACTGGTCTGGACGGAGCACATTGCCTGAGCAATATCGTGCTGGAAAACATTTCCCTGGAGCTGGACTCCGCCGGTACACGCGCAGACATGAAGGCGGACATGACGAAGATCCTGCAGGAGAAAAAATCCCTGTATCCATCTCCGCATATGTGGGGCAACCTGCCCAGCTACGGCTTCTATTTCCGTTACATTGACGGCTTGCAGCTGAAGAATGTCAGCCTGACTTTAAAATGTAATGACCCGAGAAGGGCTATGATCTTCGAGGATTGTGGCGGGGTGAGGGAGTAGGGGTATTTCCCGAAACAAATTTCTCGCTTGTCTCTGTCATCAGGTTGTCCGGAGTTTTCCGAAGGAACACTCCGGACTTTTAATGAAACCGAAAGCCTCCGACTTCCGTTGCCTCGCAGAATCAACGCTCAAGCTAACCTCTACTTTTTCCCCGACCCCTTCTTTTTCTTTTCTGGTAATGCGTTCACCACAATAGTTATGGCCTCCGAGCTCGCGCTGGTTCCACTCATATCTGTGGTTTTGGCGGTGATGGTGTAGGTTCCCTCCGCTACATTTTTCCAGGTAAAGCTATAGGGAGAAGTAGTATCGCTGCCCAGTAAAACGCTGCCCTGATAGAAATCAAGTTGCTTTACGAGCCCGGTCGTTTTGGCCTTGATGGTAATGCGTGCCGGTGTGCTGAAGCTGGTTCCCGCAGGCGGAGCTGTGATAGTCACGGTTAAAGGTGTATTCGCAGAAAGCAAAGTCAGCATTTTAGCGGCATAACGCTGGCCCAGGGTACGGTACGAGGCGGAGGTGAAATGGGCATGATCCGCCAAGGCAGGCAGGCCCTGAGCAGAAATTACATAGGAATTCGGAATCACATCGGGAACCGTGGCGATGACCTCATTATGCCTGCCGCAGCAACCGCCTTCCTCGGTGGTAACCACTTCACCCACCAGTAAAGGAGTTTGGGCCGGGTTCAGGTTCAGGTCTTTAATCAGGTTATCGTACACGGCCTTTAATTTTCCAGGCCAGCTGGCTTGTCCGGTATTGGTTTCGCCCTGGTGCACCAGGATGCCTTTGATCACCCCGTCTTTCTGGGCCAGTTTGGCCATTTCCACCAGACGCTCGTATGGATTTCCTCCATATTGCTCAATGGTATTCTGCATCCAGGAAGGAGCCGTTTTTGCGTAGGAGGCATAATTCACTTTGTCGAACAATTCAATATCGCAGCCTCCTATAGCTACCGGTACAATGCCCACCTTGATGTTGGCGGGAAGATTGGCCACCATGGTTCTGCCGAAGTAATCGGCAGGTCCGAGCTTGGTATAGCAGCGGAACAGAGGCGGGGTAGCATCCGACCATTCGCCCATGGTGAACGAGCGGGAGCCTGTGCAGTTCACGGTTCCCATAACCCGGAAGCGTGGGTCAACGGTCATATCCTGACTTTCGATAGGGGCCGAGCCTTCCATATTCGATTGCCCCAGGCAAAGGTATATGTGGAAGTTGGGATCCTGTGCCTGGCCTGTATGTGTCATTAGCATCAGGAACAGGAATATGGAAGAGAGAAGAAGTCTGTTTTTCATCGTAATTTTTTAATGCTGTATTGATCATTCATCCTGACAGATGCCTGTATCTATTCCCAATATAGAAAAGAGTATCTTTGAAGACAACAGCGTATCAGGA